>DATDFH010000410.1:0-6299 GCA_036522715.1 Verrucomicrobiia bacterium | reverse complement strand
AGCACAACCCGACGCCGAGCGTGGACCGCGGCGGTTACGACGCGAAGACCGGCGTCGGAGGTGCGCACGAGAATCCGCTGCGCGATCATGTGCGCGGACATATCTACCGCGTCGTCTGGGATCACGCGAAGAAGCCGGCCGTCACGTCACTCAAGGATGCGAGCACGCCGCAACTCGTTGCCGCGCTCGGCAACGACACGCAAGTGTGGCGGCTCACCGCGCAGCGCTTGCTGGTGGAGGGGAAGAGAATGGACGCGGTCGCCTCACTTAAGGCCACGGTGACAAACAACTCCGGCACCACCGCGATCCACGCGCTGTGGACGTTGCACGGCCTCGGCGCGCTCGACGATGCCACGCACATTGCCGCGTTGACCGCGAAGGACGCCGCGCTCCGCCGCAACGCCGTACGCGCGCTCGGCAGCGACGAGCGGGCGCACAAGCTTTTCTTCAGTTCCGGCGTGATGAGCGACCCCAACGCGACCACGAAGCTCGCCGCGTTCGTAAAGCTCGCGGAGTTTCCGACCAAGCAGGACATCCAGACGCTCGTCGCGAGCATTGCGCGCAATCCCGCCAATCGCGCTGACGACTGGCTGAGCGACGCGGCACGGCTGCTCGCGCGCAAGCACAAGACCGAGTTGTTCAAGGAAGGGCCGAACCTGCTGCCCAATCCCGGCTTTGAAGTCACCGGCAATAACGGCGTGCCCGAAGGTTGGACCCGCCGCGACTACGGCAAGCGCGAGGGAAACGCGGGCGCCGAGTGGAAGGTCGTCAAGGGCGCGGGCCGGTTCCATGGCGGCGGCCAGGCCGTGCGCTGCATCACCCGTGACGAAGCGGACACGAGCCTGCATGCCGACGTGGCAGTGAAGCCCAACACCCAGTATCGCCTCTCCGGCTGGATCAAGACGCACGCGCTCAAAGGCAAGGCCAGCATGAACGATCACCTTGGCCGCGCCGAGACCGAGCGTGTCACCGCGCGCGAATCGGATTGGGCCGAGGTGGACGTCGTCTTCAACAGCGGCACGCGGACCAGCGCGAGCATCAACCTCCTCCACGTCGCGAAGGGCGACAGCTACTTCGATGACGTGAAACTTTGCGAAGTCGTCTCCGTTGACGACGCAGTGAAAGTCACGGCCAGCGATGTGAAGCGCGGAGAGAACATTGTCTTCAAGCACGCCGCCGCCTGCATCCTCTGCCACACGATCAAAGGTCAGGGCAGCACCGTCGGCCCCGTGCTCGACGGCATCGCGACGCGCGGCACGAAGGAATACATTCGCGAAAGTTTGCTGGAGCCAAACAAGGTTCTCGCCAAGGGTTTCGAACAGCTCGGCATCTCGCCGATGCCCCCGATGGGCGACATCTTTGGCCCGCAGGAACTGGAGGACATCCAGGCGTATTTGCAGACGTTGAAGTAGCCGCAGCTGGAATGGTGGAGTTGACAGTCCGGCGACTGACGTTAGTCTGCCGTCGTCTTGCTCCCACCGGCGCTTGCGTCGGTTTCCAGCGGAGCGAAACGGGGCCCCTGGAGGGGCCCCTCCTTTTTGTACCGACGCCCCGCGGCTCAGTTCACGAAAGCGTTTTGCACGGCGTCATTCCTTTTCGGAGCGATGCCCAAGGTTCCTGCGCAGAAACGTCCACCGGATCAGGATCATCGGCCCTGTCGGTCGGGAGTTTCGCCGGCGAAAGGATCGCGAGGAAGACGAGCGGTTCGTTGTGCGGATTGTAGGTCGCGTGGATCGTGCGCGGTGGAATGTGCGCCATCTCGCCGGCGCTGAGAATGCGATGCTCGTTGCCGACCCATTGCTCCGCGCGGCCGTACACGACGTAGATGATCTCCTCGCGATGCGGATGATAATGGAACGGATGGCAGTGCAGCGGGTCCATGTTCGCGCGCACGAGCAGGAGTTTGTCGGCGGCGACCACGTCGGGGCGGCAGAGCCATTCGTTGTTCGTCCACGGATTGGTTTCGCGGAGTGCGTCGGCGATCTGGACGAAGCGGCGGAGATTCGCGTCCATGGCGTGCCTACTTGCGTTTGCCAAACTTCTTCGCCGCGGGCGCCTTGAGGCCCTTGAACTCGCGCGTCAGGTTCGTGAGCGATTCCTCGACGCCCATGCGTTCGAGCGAACTCGCGCCCACGAAGCCGACAGCGTCGGTGTTCTTGATCACGCGATCCGCGTCGGCGGGCGTGTTGATCGGTCCGCCGTGGCAGAGGAAGAAGATGTCCTTCCGCACCCGGCTCGCGGCGTCGATGATTTCCTGCGTGCGCTTGATCGTGAAATCCCAATCGACCACCGCCTTCTTCACGCCAATGCTTCCGCCGACGGTCGTGCCGACGTGCGCGATGATCGCGTCGGCGCCAACCTTCGCCATCTCGACGGCCTCCTCGGGAGTGGCGACGTAAACGACCGAGAACAAATCCATCCGCCGCGCGAGCGCGACCATCTCGAATTCCTTCCGGACGCTCATGCCCGTTTCCTCGAGCACGCCGCGGAAGTGGCCGTCAACGATCGTGTGCGTCGGGAAATTGTTCACGCCGCTGAAGCCCATTTCCTTCACCCGGCCGAGCCAGTGCCACATGCGGCGGCGCGGATCGGTGGCGTGGACGCCGCAGATGACCGGCACTTCCTCCACGACCGGCAGCACCTCGTATTCGCCGATCTCCATCGCGATGGCGTTGGCGTCGCCGTAGGCCATCAGGCCGCAGGTCGAGCCGTGGCCCATCATGCGGAAGCGGCCGGAGTTGTAGATGATGATAAGATCGGCGCCGCCCTTCTCAATGAATTTGGCGCTGATGCCCGTGCCCGCGCCGGCGGCGATGATCGCGCCGCCCTTCTCGAGCGTGCTCATCAAGCGGTCGCGAACTTCTTTGCGCGTGTAGGGATTTCCTTTTCCGGTCCAAGGATTGGGCATGGTCAGATTGAGTTGTTGAGTTTGATTGTGGCAACAGGCTGCCGTGCGACGCCAGCGCAAAACCGAAAGTAGAAAAGCGAGACGCGGAATGAAGTGAGCCTCCTTACGTCGGCTGCTACGAGTTCAGATCACACCTCGCCCGCCTGCGGCGGTCGGCCGAGGACGATCTCCACGCCCTGTGGCCATGTATCCTTCGGCTCGAAGCCAAGCCGCCGCGCGGGTTCGAGATCGAAGCGCGCGGTCTTGAACGGTTTGCTCGTCGGGTAAACGATTTCAAAATTCACGCTCGCGGGTGCCTCGACCGCACATGCGAAGAAGCGCCCCGCATCGCCGGGACTCAGATAGACATCCTTGAATCGCTCCTCCGACGCGATCTCACGCACCTGTTCGACCGTGCGCGGGCACCAACCGAGGCGCGCGATGATCACGCTCATCCCGTGGCGGCGCGCGAAGCTCGAGCCGATGGATTCCATGAACATTTTCGTCGCCGCATACCAATAGCGCGGCGTGATCGGGTCGGTCGCCTTGATTGGCCACGGGCCGCTGACCTGTTGCCCGTCATTTGCCTGTCCGCTGCTTGCGAGGACCAGACGTTTCACTCCGGCCGCGCGCGCCGCTTCGAGCGTGTGAAACAAGCCCACAACATTGTTGGGCACAAGATCAGCGAGAACATCCGCGTCGTCGGGCGTGGCGGCCAGATGGATCATCACCTCCACGCCCCTCATCGCGCGGCCAATGGCCATCGGGTCCGTCACGCTCCCGATCACGGCATCCGCCAATCCCGGCGTCGTCACGCAGTCAAAGCCGCGCACGCGATGCCGGCGCGCGAGCAATTCCTTCACAACGGCTTGCCCGATGCGCCCGGCCGAGCCGGTCACGTGAACTAGTCGGGGTTGATTCATCGCCCAAACAACGGCGCGCCGCGCAGTTCGCGCATCGTCGCTTCGAGGGCGGCGAGCGTGGCGCGATTCTCGTCGCGGCCGGCCACGTTCTCGTTTTCCTGCGGGTCGCGCTGTTCGTCGTAGAGTTCGCGCGCGATGATCTGGCGATCCTTGTTCACCCACTCGACGTAACGCCAGCGGTCCGTGCGCATCGCGCAGCCGAGATAATTCGCCTGATTGCCGTCCGCGTCCGGGCCGCCTTTGGGATAAAAGTTGAACGCCGCTTCCTTGATGCTCGCTTTGGGATTCGCGAGCAGCGGCACGAAGCTGCGGCCTTGAAATCCCATCTCCGTCGGCAGGCCGCACAGCTCGACAAGTGACGGCGCGATGTCCACGAACTCCACCAGCGCGTCGGTCTTCGCGCCAGCGTTTTTCTGGCCCGGTATCGCGAAGATGAGCGTCGCGCGCGTGGCGCCCTCGTAGTTGTTGTGCTTGCCGCCCCACCAACTGTGCTCGCCCATGTAGTAGCCGTGATCGCTCCACAGGATGACGAGCGTGTTCTTCGTGAGGCCGGTCGCGTCAAGTGTGTCGAGCAGGCGGCCGACTTGCGCGTCAATGAAGCTGATCGCTGCGAGGTAACCGTGCAGGCACTGGCGCTTGAACTCCTCCGAAAGTTTCCGGTCCTTGGGCACGTTGCCATACCAGTAGAAGTCGTCGCCCGACTTCGCGGCGAACGCCGGCGCGTTGTGCGGCGGGAACTGATTCGGCGCCATCGGAATCTTCGCCGGGTCGTAGAGGTTCCAATATTTTTTCGGCGCGACCCACGGTACGTGGGGGTTCGCAAATCCCACTGCGATGAAGAACGGCTGGCCCGGCTTCTTCGCAGCCTCGCGCAGCGCCGCGATGCCTTCGCGCGCCGTGTCGCCGTCGAGCAAGTCCTCGTCGCCGACATCCGGCGCCTCGAACGCCGGCGTGGCGTAGCCAATCGAACCGTCACCTTTCTTCGGCGCGGTCTTGCCCGACTTCGCGTACTCGGCGCGGCGTTTCTCCTGCGCGGCCTTGCCGATTGGCCCCACGCGCGGCTTCTTCGAGTGCCACGCCGGGAGACTCCACGACGCGTCGTCGTCAATGCCCACGTGATAGACCTTGCCCATGCTGCGGGTGAAATAGCCGTTGTTCTTGAAATGCTGCGGCAGCGTGGTGATGTCCGGCATCGTCGAGCGCAACTCGGGGCCGATGGTGAAAATCTTCGTCGTGGACGGGTAACGCCCCGTGAGCAGCGAGATGCGCGACGGCGAGCAAAGCGCCTGCTGGCAATACGCGCGGTTGAACACCAGCCCGCGCGCGGCGAGCCGGTCCATGTTCGGCGATTTCACCGTCGGGTCGCCGTAACAACCGAGCTGCGGTCGCATGTCGTCAATGGCGATCATCAGCACGTTCAACTTTTGCGCGGCGTGGAGATTCAACGCGGAGGCGCAGAGGGCGCAGAGGAAGAACAGGCGTTTCATGTGGCGAGTGTGGGCAATGGATGAAATCCGGGCAAGCCGCTCTTGCGCTTGAGCGCGGAGCGGAAAACGGACACGCTGCGCGCATGAAGTTCCCCACAGCATTGCGCTGCGCGCTGGCCCTGCTTGCATTCGCTGCGCTGCTCTGCTCCGCCAATGCGGGCCGCGCCGCCGCAAAAACTCAGGTGCTCGTCATCGTCGGTCCCAGCACGCATCCGCCGGGCTCGCATGAAGTGGCGGCGGGTGGGCGGCTGATGCAGCATTGCCTGGAGCACGCGGCAAACGTGCCGGGCATCAAGGCGGGCGTGTTTTACGACTGGCCCAAAGACGAGGCGGCGCTTGATGCGGCGGCGACGGTGGTGTTCATCGGCGATCAGTTTCCGCCGGCACGGTTTCCGGATTCGTCTGTCATCATGGCGCGGCTCGGCAAGATGATGTCGCGCGGCTGCGGCATCGTGTGCGTGCATTACGCGACTGGATTGGGCGCGAAGGACGTGGCCGACGACGGCGAGCATCCGCTGCTGCATTGGATGGGCGGCTACTTCGCCACGCGCTGCAAACATCACCAGTCCATCGCGAAGATTTATCCGGCAGCGACCATCACGCCCGCCGCGCCGGAGCATCCGGTGTCGCGCGGCTGGCGGGAGTTCACGCTCAACGACGAGCCTTACATCAACAACTACTTCGGACCCGACGCGAACCACCTCGCACCGAACGCAACCGCGCTCGCCACGTCGATGCTCCCGCCCGAATCGCCCAAGCGCGAAATTGTCGCCTGGTGCGCCGAACGCAAGGACAGCGGGCGCGGCTTCGGCATCGTGATGCCGCACTTCTACCGCAACTGGCAACTCGACGACCTGCGCAGGTTTATTATGAACGGCATTGTCTGGACTGCGAAACTCGACGTGCCCAAGGACGGCGTGCAGACCACGCTGCCTGATCTTGCGACGTTCAGCCCCGAGTCGGTGGAACCGAAGCCGCGCGAGCAAAAGGCGAAGAAGACTC
>DATDFH010000409.1:0-3401 GCA_036522715.1 Verrucomicrobiia bacterium | reverse complement strand
ATCCTCCGTCGAACGCCCGCCGCATCCCGAGACGACGACCAAACCCACGATCAACAGCGCGGTGAAGACGGTACAAGGCAATTTCATTTGTGCAGACACGTTTACCGCAGCCAAGGGAGCAGGATAAAAGCCAGAAAGGTGTCCGAGCCTGAGCGCTGGTGTTCCTGAGATTGCGATTGGCGGCGGGCCGCGCGGCACGTAACTTCCGCCACTCACCGAAGGCGCGCGGTGGCGCTCGCATCGGCGGGAACACGAGCAAGTCGAATTTTTAGACACGAACCGAAGACAACATGGACAAGCGCGCAGAGAACCGGAAAGCGGTGTGGCAGTTCGTCATCGCGCTCGCCATCATCCTTGGCGGCGTGGCGGTGGGCACGTTGCTGATCATTCCACGCGCGGACCGGCCGCGAAAGTCCCGCGGCGTCGCCGAGGCGCCCGCGCGGGAGTCGTCGCGCGCGCCGACGTTTGCCGTGCCCGCCAATGTCGTCGTGGAGGACGGAATGGTCTGGATTCCGCCCGGAACTTTTCCGATGGGCTCAGAATCCGGCCAGACTGACGAGCGGCCGGTGCACGACGTGACGCTGGACGGTTTCTGGATCGACCGGTTCGAGATGACCAACGAGGAGTTCGCGAAATTCATTGAGGCTACCCATTACGTCACGACTGCGGAACGAAAGCCGGACCCGAAAGATTTTCCCGGCGTGCCACCAGAAAACCTCGTCGCGGGGTCAATCGTTTTCCGACCGCCGCCCGGCGACAACGTGCCGCTCAACAACCACATGATCTGGTGGGAGTACGTCCCCGGCGCGAACTGGCGCCATCCCGAGGGGCCGGAGTCCTCGAGTGTGGGGCACGAAAAACATCCGGTCGTGCACGTGAGCTGGTTCGATACCGTGGCTTACTGCAAATGGAAAAGCGAGGCGACCGGCCGCGAGTATCGTCTGCCCACCGAAGCCGAGTGGGAATATGCGGCGCGCGGCGGGCTGGCGCGCAAGGAATTCATCTGGGGCGACGAACAGACTCCCGGCGGCAAGCCGATGGCCAATATCTGGCAGGGCCGCTTCCCAAATCAAAACACGCTGGAGGACGGCTTCCGCGGGACCGCGCCGGTCGGTTCATTTCCGCCGAACGGTTTCGGGCTGCACGACATGGCAGGCAATGTGTGGGAATGGTGCGCAGACTGGTATCTGCCCGACTACTACGCGAAGGCGCCGAAGAAAAATCCGTCCGGCCCCGACACCAGTTACGACGCCAACGAGCCGGGCGTGATGAAGCGCGTGCAGCGCGGCGGCTCGTATCTGTGCACGGATCTTTACTGCGGTGCGTTTCGTCCGAGCACGCGCATGAAGACCTCGCCGGACACGGGCCTCGGTCACGCGGGATTCCGCTGCGTGCGCACCGGACCGCCGCCGAAGGAATCCTCGAAGTAACGACGGCTTGCATTCCCGCCGCCGCCACCTACACTCCGAGCCATGAATTTTGTTCTCGCTCTGCTCGCCTACCTCGCGTTCGCCGTGTTGATTGGCGCGGGCCTGTTGCTGGCCGTCTGCGGCAAGGGACTGGTGTTGTTCGTCTTCGCCGTGGCCGCGTTTATCGCGATGTTCAGTTGGGCTGGCTGTCTGAGCAGCCACGGCTAGGCGCGGCGTAAGTTTCTCCGGCTCGGTTTGCGGTTGTGAGGAGATTTCTCAATCGCCCAGACGCACGCCGTATTTCTTCAGGACGGCCGCTTGCGAGGAAGCGGGATTGCCCCCGATGTAGAGATTGAGGTAGGGCGCGAACCGCTTCGGCCCCTCGGCGTCGCGCTTGATCATGTTCACCAGCGGGCCGAAGTCGTGGATCTTGTTGTTTTCGAGGAAGAGGAAAGAAAGCCCGTCGAGGCCGTCGAACGGCTTGAGGTCGCTGATCTGATTTCCCGCCAGTGAAAGCGAACCGAGCCGTTTGAGCTGGCCGATGCCGTCGATGCGTTTGAGTTGGTTGGCCTCGAGATAGAGCGAGTTGAGCTTGGGCAATCCCAACAACGGCGCGATGTCGCTGACCTGGTTCGTGCCCGCGTAAATGGAGGCGAGGTTCGTGAGGCCGGCGAGGGGCCTGAGGTCTTTAATCCGATTGCCGGAAAGCTCCACGTACTGCAGCGCGCTGATGCCTGCCAAGGGCGAAATGTCTTCAAGCTGATTGGCCGCGAGATGCAGATACTGGATGTTCTTGAGGTCCTTGAGCGGCGCGAGATTGGCGATCTTGTTGTTTGCGAGGTCGAGCGACGCGAGGCTGCGGCACTTGTCCAAACCCGACAAATCGGCGATCCCCGCGCCCTTGGCCTCGATGATCGAGAGCTTGTCGAGGTCGGCCTCGACGAGCGGCTTGTCGTTGTCGCGCTTTTCAAAGACATATTTGCGCACGGCCTTTTCGAGGTTCCTGTCCTTGAAGAGCGGCGCAGCGGCAGCGGGGGCAGTCGTCATCTCCTTCCCGGCCTGGGCGAACGCACGAGTCACGCAGGTCCCTCCTAGAATCAGCGCCAGCAGATGCACGATCAATCGCTTCATGAGTTCAACAGCTTCTTTCGCTATTGAAGGACAAGGACGCGGCGGCCTTCAAATTTTTTCCGAACCATTTTTTCGCTGGGACCGTATTTGTCCTACCGACCCGCGTAGGCTGGCGACATGAAACTGAATCAATACGTTCGTTCCACCGGCAACCGCAACATCATCGCCTGGTTCGGCATGGCGCGCCTGACGCGTGACCGCAAGGGCATCGTCGAGTTGGAAGGCGGCTCGCCGTCCGACCGGCAGGCCGCGCTCGAATGGATCTCGCTCTTCCTCCACGAAGCCGCGCCACGGCTGGTGGAAGCGAATTGAGACCGGTTCGCCCGTTTCCGTTCACACGTCGCACGTGCGATTGAGCGCGAGGAAGTGCAGCCAGCGGCGGGTGACGGGCCGTCCGTAGATTCGGCTCAGCGCCGCGGCGTAGAGGCGAAGTTGCGGGCCGTGCTCGGCACGCTTGGCATCGAGTTCGGCCGCGGCGAAGTGGTCGGTCTTGAAGTCGAGCAGCCAGATTTCCGACGGCAGGATCACCGCGAGGTCGGCGACGCCTTGCACGACGACGAATTCCTCCGGCGGGAGCTTGGCCGGGATCGTCGGGCTGAGTTCCGCGAGGTCTGCGGGGGAGAAGCGCGCGGTGAACGGGAGTTCGCGGTGAATCAGATTGTGCGGCTGCGCCCGCAACAGCCGGCCGCGCTCAGAACTCCAGAACTTCGCGAGCGCGGCGAAGTCGAGCGTGCCGGCTTCCTCGCGGCAGAAGTCGGAACGGCACATCACCTCTTCCTGCAATTCTTGGCGTGGGACCAACTCGAAAACGAAGCGACGTTGCACGCAGAAGCCAGCCGGCTCGTTGAGGCTGGCGCGCTG
>DATDFH010000408.1:0-19784 GCA_036522715.1 Verrucomicrobiia bacterium | reverse complement strand
TGCTCGCGTTCCTCAGCACCTTCCTCCTGGCCGGTTCGACGTTCGCCGTGGATCAGCCGCAGCCGATTTTTCTCTGGCCCAACGGCGCGCCCGGCGAAACCGCAGGCGTCGGTGAAGAGAAGGATACGTCCAAGCCCGGCGACCGGCTCATCGCGGGCAAACCGGTCATCCGTCTTGGTAATATTTCCAAGCCGAGCATCATCGTTTTCGCGGCGCCGAAAGGCAAAGCCACTGGCGCGGCAGTGCTCGTTTGCCCAGGTGGCGGCTACAACATCCTCGCGTGGGATCTCGAAGGCACCGAGGTCTGCGAGTGGCTCAACTCCGTCGGCGTGACCGGCGTGTTGCTCAAGTATCGCGTGCCCAAACGCCCCGGTTTGGAAAAGCACGTGCCGCCGTTGCAGGACGCGCAACGCGCGCTCGGCCTCATGCGGCAGCGCGCGAAGGAGTGGGGCATCGATCCGCAACGCGTCGGCATGATGGGCTTCTCCGCCGGCGCGCACCTCACCGCCGCCGCCAGCACGAGCTTTGAGAAGCGCACCTACGACCCGGCGGACGACGCCGACAAACAAAGCTGCCGGCCGGATTTCGCGCTGCTGATCTATCCCGGTGGCGTGGCGGTGAAGGGCGAGGGCGAGAAGCTTCCGCCCGAAATCAAGGTGACCGCGCAGACACCGCCCGCGTTCCTCGCGCAAACCGAGGACGACAACGCGCGCGTCGAGTCAAGCCTCGCCTATTACATCGCGCTGAAGAACGCGAAGGTGCCGGCGGAAATGCACCTTTACCCAACAGGCGGCCACGGCTACGGCCTCCGTCCATCAGAGCACAATATTTCCCATTGGCCGCAACGCGCCGAGGAATGGCTGCGTGCGCTGGGTGTGTTGAAGAAGCCGTGAGCAGTGCGAACGCGCGGCAGCTTCAGGCCGAGTCGCGCACGTGCACCCACACGTGAACGTGCGGGTCGCCGCGGAAGTACCACACCATTGCCGGGCCTTCGATCTGCCACACGTCCCAGACGCCGTCCTTGCCCACGTCCTGGTTCTTGTAGAAAGCCATGTGGAGATTATCGAAGCCGTTTTTCCCGACAAGCTTCATCACCTCGTCGGTGTCGTCCTTGCGGAACGGCGCGAGCAGATCAGCCATGACCTTGTGGACGAGTGCTTTCTGGTCGCGCGCAAGCTCGGTGAGCGGAATGCCATCAATCGCCTTGGCCTTGCCCTTGAGCTTCACCGTGAGCGTGCCGTTTTCCTCGCGGCTGTCGCCGAGCAAGGCCTGTTCGCGCTGTTTGCCGTTGAGCGATTGAAACACTTCGTTCGCGCGTTTGGCCTGATACCAGTAGGCATTGCCCGGATGATCGGGCTTCTCGTTGAACCCCTGCGCCGCGTGGCCGTAAAAGATCGGCCCGCCAAACGCTGCGCCCGCCACGCAATCGCCGTCGCAACGGCGCGTGCAGTGCCGGCCGGTGAGCACGAACTCGAACTTGCCCGTGCCCGGCTCGCCGAAGAACGCGAGCGACGATCCGCCGTAGAAGCCGGCCTTGCCGCTGTCGTGGTTCACCTGGTCGAAGACCTTTTCCGCGTACTCCGGGCTGTGCAGGCCGAGGAACAATTCGCGCGTGAGCGCCCGCTGATCCTTGCCGAGGAATTTGTCGAGCGTGGGCTTGGTGATGTGCCAGTTGTTGTCCACCCGCGAACGCAGCTCGTGATCGAAGGGGAAGCAGACCGCCTCGCGCTGTTCCTCGGTGAGGGTCTTGTAGAGTTGCGCGGCCAGCGTCTCGGACTTTGACTTGAAGGTCGGCGCGGCACTGGCGCGCGGGATTTCGATCAACGGCGCGGCAGCGACGGCCGCGGCACCGGCGAGACTGGTCTTGAGGAAGCGGCGGCGGGAGACGGGCTCACAGCAGTCGCACGAGAAGGGAAGCGAAGTCGGGTTCATGGCGAAAGAATATCACTGCAATAGACGCGGCACAATTGCCGCGTGGTTACGCGCCTGCCATCGATTGCGTCAGCGACGCGAGCGCGCAGTGCGGCCGGGGGACTTGCGGGCGGGCCTCGGCGCGTACGCGGCATCCGAACCGGCGCGCTTCCGCTCAATCGCACGCCGGCGCAGTTCGAGCAACGCCATCACGTGCCGGCCGAGGATGCGCAGGGCCTTCTCCTGGTCGTCCGTCAACTCGCGCGGGATCTTGTCGATCACGCACAGCGCCCCGAGCGCGTGACCGTCGGGCGAGTTGAGCGGCGCCCCGACGTAAAAGCGGATGCGCGGCTCGCCGGTGACGAATGGGTTGTCCTTGAAACGCGCGTCCTTGAGCGCGTCGGCGACAATGAACAATCCATCATGCAGCATCGCGTGCCCACAAAACGAGATGTCGCGCGCAGTCTCGGTGAAACTGACGCCGACCTTCGACTTGAACCATTGCCGGTGCTCATCGACAAGCGAGAGCGTCGCGACGGGCGCATGGCAGATCAACGCGGCCAATTGCGTCAGGTCGTCGAACACCGTCTCCGGCAGGGTATCGAGCACATCGTATTGCCAGAGTACTTCCAACCGGCGCTGTTCGTTCCTGGGAATGGGGGCGCGAGTCATGATTGTGCGTGCGGTGAATGACCCCGGCGGCCGTTCGCCGGTTCAAAGACTCCCCGCTTGTATCGGCAGGCCCCGGCGAACGCAAACCCAGTTTTGGGAAATCATTCGGTGACTTCATAGGCCGTCCCGTTGAAAACGAACTGCACCTGTCGTCCAAGCGCCAGCCAAGGACGCGCGGCGGTATTCTTCGCGTAGAAATCGAAATACTCCTTCGAGCCGAACTTCAACTGGACGCGTTTGGCGCTCTGCTCCTTCTGCGCGTCGGCGTCCACCCATTGCGCGCCGTTCTGGAAGAAGTTTTTGCCGGCGACATAGCGCGAGTTCTGCACGTAGTCATCGAGGCGCTTGGCGGCCCGGACGGGTTCGGCGGCGGCCGAGGTCGGATTGGCAACGAGCGGAGCATTCCCTGACTTGCCGGGCGCCGCCAGCGGGGCGATCGAGAGTCCCAGGCTCCGTCCGGCTTCTGCCTGTCCGCGGCGCAACGCATCGCCCGCGTTCTCCGCGAGCTTGAGTTCGACCGACGACCGTGCGCCGGCGACGCCGGCAAGCTCGGACTTTTCCTTGCTGAAATAATTCCATGCCGTGCTGGCTGCCTCCACAGCCGGGCGATCTTCGCGCAATTGCGGGAGTGACTGCATCGACAGCGGCACATTGCGTCGAGCTTCGTCCTCCAGAATGAGATACGCGGTGTAGGGCGTAACGATGCCGTACTGACGGGCGAGGTCGGTGACTTCATCCTTCAGCTCCTTGCTCTCGCCATGCAGGCGGATTTCATCGAGCAGGTAGCCGACGCGGCGCGTGGCCCACAAGCGCGGGATGAAATCGTGTTCGCGCGCATCGGACGAGAACTCAGTGTCATAGGTGAACTCGCGCCGTTCGCCGTTGACGGTGCCTTCGAGGCGAATCCTGCCCGCGTCTTTGCCAGCATAGCGGCCGGCGAGCACGAGCTGTTCGCCCTTGAACAAGTCGGGCAATGGCGACGGATAGAGTTTGGTCACGCGCAGGCCGTCGGGAAATTCGATGCGCGGGTTCGCGAGCACCGGCTCCTTGATCTTGCTGTAGAAGGTGCTGACCTTCAGTTCGAGGTCTTCGTCGGGCAGGACGTATTGGCTGAAGGCACGCGTCTTCTCGGCGATCTTGTCGAGCAGGTGCGCGTTCACGTCCGTGCCGATGCCGAAACAGAAGATGCGCGTGGTGGCTGCGTGCTCAGCCGTGATGCCGGCGACGATGCGCTCCTCGTTCGTTTCGCCCACCGTCGGCAGGCCGTCAGTGAGGAAGATGATGACGAACGGCCGGTCAGATTTCTCGGCGCGCAGCTTCAGGGCGCGCTGGAGCGCATCGTAAATCGCCGTGCCGCCGATGGCCTTCAAATCCTTGATGAACGATTCCGCCCGATCGCGATTGGCACGCGTGGCGGGCGAGAGCTGGTTGAAGAGCAACTCGGCGTCGGTGGAGAAACGCAATACCTCGAACCGGTCGCCGTCATTGAGGTTTTCCACGCAGAACTGGAGCGCCTTCTTCGCCTGTTCGAGCTTCTTGCCCGCCATCGACCCGGACGTGTCGAGAACGAAGGCCACGTCTTTCGGGATGACTTTCGACTGCTTCACGTCCATGCCCGGCGACGCGAGCAGGAGGAAGTAACCGTCACCGTCGTCGGCGCGGTAAGTGAGCAGGTTGAGGCCGACGTCGCCACCCTCGGGCGCGAAGTAGAGCTGAAAATCCGTGTCCGCCTTCGCCTCGCGCGCCTCGAAGCCGACGGTCGCGCGCGTGGTGCCGTCGCGCTTGATCTCGACGGTGTGGCTCGGCGAATAGATCGACTTAAGCGGGCGCTTCGATTCCAGCGTGAGCTTGAGACTGAAATCCTTCACCGGTTGAGCCGAAAATTTCTCGGTGCTGAGCGGATAGCTGTAGGCGACAAGGCCAGAGTCCGCCTTGAGCAGTTGCTCGTAACGCAGCGTGATGCGCTTCCGCTCGCGTGGCTCGATCGGAAAGATGCGCACCTTGAAGAGATCGCGCCCGGCGTATTCCAGAAGCGCCGGGTCTTTTGCGCGACGGACGATGTCCTCGTAAATCTGCCGCGCCTTCTCGGCCGGGAGCAGCTCGGCCTCGACCGGCTTGCCGCCGATTTCCATCGTGAACTTCCGCACCTGCGCGCCCTTGGGAACGGGGAAGATGAATGTGCCCTCCAACCGGCCGTCGTTGGGGTTGAAGAATTCCTGCTCGACGCTTGTGGTGGCGAACTGGTCGGTGACGCGCGCGTTGACGTGGTGCGAGACGAGTTCCAGCGGCGCAAATATGAACGGCCGCGGCGGCACCGGGATCGGCCGCGGTGGTCGGGGCGGATGCGGCGGTGGAACAGGCGGTGGCGGCTGCGGCCACCAGTGGGCTTCATCCACAATGATTATGCCTGCGGGAAACGCCGGCATCGTGGAGAGGAATGAACTCAAGACCAGGCCGAGGACGAGGATGCGCATCATGCCCCGTTGGACGGAAGTGCCGGAAAAACCCTCCCGCACCAACGCTGGAAATTGAGCTGAGGCGCCGGCGGAGCCTCGTCCCGCCTCGGGCAGACCTTTGGAGCCGCCGCTACGCGTTCTTCAAACCGATGCTGCTCGCGCGCTTGGCGATTTTGCGGCTCGTGAGGATTTTCGTCACCGTCCCGGTCTTGAGGTATAGCGCGCGAACCTTCTCCAACATTTCGTCGCGGCGGTCGATGAGCCGCTTCTGCTTGCGCGGCTTCACGCGACTCAGCACGTAAGCGGTCAGCAGCGGCATCGCAATCGTGCTGTCGGTGTAGCAGACCACGCAGTCGGGAAGCGTGTCGGGATCGACCTTGCCCCAGCTCACCGCTTCGGCGGGCGTGGCGCCGCTCAGGCCGCCGGTGTCGGGGCGCGCGTCGGTGCACTGGAGGAAGTAATCGTGGCCCTTCTCGGCGATGCCCATGACCTCCTGGATTTGCGGCTCGGTCTGAAGCATGAAATTCTTCGGGCTGCCGCCGCCCATGATCCACACGCTGCTCGTGTGGCCGGTGGACTTGGCGCCGTACACAATCGCGGCGGTCTGGTTCACGTCGCGGTTCACATCGAAGAGCAGCTTTGAATCGCGCATCGACATCGCCGCGACGTTCATGCCGATCGAGCTGTCGCCGGGGCTGCTGGTGAAGATCGGGATGCCGCATTCGTAGGCGGTCGCGAGGACGGAACTGTCCTTGAGGCCGAGCTTGCGTCCGCGCTCGTGGGCGTACTGTCCGAGCAGGTAATGAAACTCGTCGGTGCCCATCGGCCGTTGGAACTCGGGTCCGCGGATGACTTCGCGCACGAACGCGTCGGTGTCGAGCAGGACGTTGTAGTCGAAGAGCACGTCGTAGATGCGGATGACACCGTCGCGATGCAGCACGACGTCGTCGAGGAAAGGGCTGCCCTGGTAGAGCGCCATGTTCAGTCCATAATGCAGGTCGTGGTAGAGATTCGCGCCGGTGGAGACGATCCAATCGATGAAGCCGGCTTTCATCAGCGGAATTAGGCAGCTCTTGCCGAGGCCCGCGGGCGTGAGCGCGCCGGTGAGGCTCAGGCCGACGAAGCCGTCGCGCGGAAGCATCTTGTGCGCGAGCAGGCGCGCGGCTTCGCGCAAACGTCCGCCATTGTAGGCGAGCATCGTCTGGTCGATGAGGTCGGCGGTGGAAATGTTCCGGCCGATGCCCAGCGGGTTGAGACGCGGATAGGCGGCGAACTTTTTTGAACTTGTGGGACCGGTTTTTCTGCTCATCGCGCGCGTGAGTGTGGGCAAACGCCGATTGAAGGCAACCGGTTTTTCAGACCCGTGGCAATTGGCGCAGTTACGGGCGCGAAACGAGGCGTCGAGGGGAACTGTGCCTCACGAACGGACATATCCCGGCCGGATTCTGGACGCGAGGTAGGCTTCGGCGTCACCGTGCGCTCAACTTCGCCAACTTCCGCAAAGAAATCCGCGACTCTGCACGAACAGGCACGCCCGCTGCTCAAAGCCGCATCGGGTATGGAAACATGCATTGATAAATTGGGTGCGAACTGCGGTCGAGATGCCGTGCGTCAGCCGGGTGGTTGCTGGCAGGTGCGCGTAATCGCGGCGCTCGCGTTGGCAGTCGCGCTCCTCCGTATCGATCCCGCCGCGGCGCAACCAAACACGATTTTCAATTGGGACGGCAACGGCGCACAGGACGCGTTGTGGTCCACCAAACAAAATTGGATCCAGAACGCGATTCCCCAGAACAACGGAACCTCCAAGCTCTTTTTCGGCGGAGTCAACCGGCTTACCAACACGATGGACGCGGACTGGCTGATCTACTCGCTCTCATTCAGCAGCGACGCAGGCTTCTTCTCCATCAACGGTTCCAACACGCTCTCCTTGGTGGCGGGCATCACGAACAGCTCGACCAACCTTCAAATCCTCAACGTTGCCCGCATCGCGGTTCAAAATAATCAAACCTGGAGCGCGCTCACCGGCGACCTGCGGGTGTCCTCCGTCGTCACCAACAATGTGGCCCTGACGTTGAACCCCTCAGCCGGGCGAACCATCACCCTGACCGGGCTGATGACGGGGATCGGGAGCCTGACCAACAGCGGCTTGGGCACCAACATTCTGCTGGGCGCCAATACTTACAGCGGCGGCACTGTCGTTCGCACCGGCACCCTGCTCGTCAACAACACCACCGGCAGCGGCACGGGCACGGGACCGGTGACGGTCAACAGCGGCGCAACCATCGGCGGCACCGGCAGCCTTGCCGGCCAGGTCAATCTCTCGGGTACAATCTCTCCGGGCGTCGGCGTCGGAACTTTCACCACAGGCGGCAACGTCTGGGATGGCGGCGCTCATTATCGCTGGGAGATCAAAAACGCCACCGGCGTCGCCGGCAGCGGCTGGGATTTGCTCAGCCTGTCCGGCGGATTGACCATCAACGCGAATGCTGGCAACAAGTTCTCACTCGACCTCGTGTCGCTGACGCTTGCGGGCGCACTGGGCAACGCGACCAATTTCGACAATGCGCTTCCGTATCAGTGGCTGATCCTTTCCTCCACAACGGGCATCTCCGGCTTCGATCCGAATGCGTTCACCATCAACACGGCCAGCTTTTCCAATCTGCTCGCCGGCGGGAATCTCTCCCTCAGCGTGGCCAACGGCGGCAACGACCTGTTCCTCAACTTCACCCCGGTGCCCGAGCCGGCGACCGTCGCGCTGGCCGCCCTCGGCTCTCTCGGCCTGATCCTCGGCCGCGCGCGCCGCAATCTTTCCTGACTCTCGCCGGCGATCCTTCCTCCACCCCCTCGCCTGGCGAATGAGCCGCCGAATTCCCCTTCGGCGGCTCAACCCTTTCACGGCCGCGCGGCTTGCCCTGGCGGTTGACGGTTGGCAAACTTCGCCACGATGCGCGAAAAATTCCGGGCCTGGACGGAAGCCACCGAGACGTTTGTGCTCGAAGTCATCTTCGAGCAGCGCCGCGGCAAACGCGCCGCGCTCGTGCGCACCGGACTCCTCGCTCTCTCCAAGGTCTTCCAGGTCGCCATCAAGCTCCGCCGCTTCCTTTACGACGTGCGTCTGCTGCGCGACTCGACACTTGGCGTGCAGGTCATCGCCGTCGGCAACCTCACCGTCGGCGGCACCGGGAAGACGCCCGTCGTGGAGAAATTTGCCCGTGAACTCCGCAACCAGGGCCGCAACGTCGCCATTCTCTCGCGCGGCTACCGCTCGAAACCGCCGCCGTTGAGCCGGCGCCTGTTTAACAAACTCCTCCTCCGCGAGGACCGCACGCCGCCGCGCATCGTCTCCGACGGCAAATCGCTCCTGCTCGATTCCGAAACCGCCGGCGACGAGCCATACATGCTCGCGTCGAACCTCAAGGATGTGATCGTGCTGGTGGACAAGGACCGCGTGAAGGCCGGGCGTTACGCGATTGAAAAATTCGGCTGCGATACCCTGCTGCTCGACGACGGCTTCCAGTACTGGAAGCTCGCCGGTCGCCGACGCGACATCGTGCTCATCGACTGTCAGCAGCCTTTCGGCAACGAGTTCCTCCTACCGCGCGGCACACTGCGCGAACCGCCGCCGCACCTGGCGCGCGCGACCACGATCTTCATCACCAAGAGCGACGGCAACACCGCCGCGTTGCGCGCGCGCATCACCCGGCACAACCCGACCGCCGGCGTCATCGAGTGCGTCCATCATCCGCTCTATTTCGAGAACGTCTTCACCGGCGAACGCCACGACCTGGAGTTTCTGCGGGGCGTGCGTGTCAGTTCGCTCAGCGGCATCGCGCAACCGGAGAGCTTCGAGCAAGGGCTGGTGAAACTGGGCGCGGAGCTGGTTTACTCCAAGCGCTTCGCCGATCATCACCGCTTCACGCAGCAGGAAGTCATCAACGCGATCAACCGCAGCAAGAAACGCCAGGCCGCCGCGCTCGTCACCACGCAGAAGGACGCCGTGCGCTTTCCGAAACTCGACCGGCGCGATCTGCCGATCTACTTCATGCGCGTCGAGATCAAGATCATCAGCGGCGCCAAGGACTTCAACGACTGCGTGCGCCAGATCTGCTTCCGCTGAACGATGCGCGTGCTGGTCTATCTCGCGGCCGTCGCCCTGGTGCGATTGCTTCAATTGCTCCCGCTCCCGCTCGTGGCCGTCCTTGGCCGCTTCGCCGGTGGACTCGCCTGGTGGCTGGCGCGACGCCACCGCCGGCTCGCGCTCGACAACCTTGCCCTGTGCCTCGGCGCGGAGAAGTCGCCTTCGGAACTTCGCACCGTCGCACGTGAAAACTTCCGCCGCATCGGCGAAAATATTTGCTGCGCCGTCAAAACCGCCGCGATGGACTGGCCCGATCTCCGGCATCGCGTGCAATTCACCGGCACGGAAGCGCTCCTACCGGTGCCCACGATGTCGCCGCCCAGCGCGGTCGTGGCGCTCGGCTGGTTTGGGAACATCGAACTGTTTGCGCGCTTCGGGCAGTTTCTTCCCGCGTTCAAATGCCTGACCACCTATCGCGCGCTCGACCAGCCGTTGCTCAACCGCCTTGTGCAGTCGCTGCGCGAAGGCTCCGGCTGCCTCTTCTTCGAGCGACGCCGCGATGCCAACGCCCTCAAGGTCGCCATGACTCCGCGTGGCATCGTCCTCGGCCTCCTCGCCGATCAAAACGCCGGCACGCACGGCGCCCCAGTTGCGTTCTTCGGACACGAGTGCTCGACCTCGACCGCACCGGGGGTGTTTGCCCTGCGGTATCATTTCCCGCTGTTCACCGCTGTCTGTCATCGCGTGGGCCTGGCGCGCTGGTGCATTGAAACGGGGCCGGAGATTCCAACTCGCGACGCTCAAGGGCAGCCGCGCTCGACCGAGGCGATCATGTTCGACGTGAACACCGCCTTCGAGGCCGCCATCCGCCGCGATCCGGCCAACTGGTTCTGGCCGCAGCCTCGCTGGAAATCCGAGCCGCTGCGCGTCGCGATGATCGCCGAGACCGACGCGGAAACCACCTAGCCGCGCTGTAACTTCGCCGGGGCTCTCTCCGTCTGTGGCGCTGTTCCAACCGTGCGCTCGAAGGAAACGGCTGCCCTTCCAGCGCGCGACACAACCGCAGCCGCAGAGTAGAAATATCAGCAATGAAGAAACTCATCGTTCTCAGTTCCGTCCTCTGCACGCTCGGCATCGCTGCGCCATCCGCCCACGCCGCCAAGGTGAAGAAGAACAAAGGCGGCGAAGACGTCTTCGCCCAGTTTGACAAGAACAGCGACGGCAAGCTCGACGACAAAGAAAAGGAAGCCGTTCAAAAGGCGTTCAAGGACGGCAACGAAGCCGTGAAGAAGTACGACTTCAACGGCGACGGCAAGCTCGACGACGGCGAACTCGCCGCCATCCAGCCGGCCGCGAAGAAGAAAAAGAAGAACAAGTAAACTGCCTTCCGTCTGATTCGCCGGCGCGCGATGCGAGTCGCGCGCCGTATTCTTCCGCTGAGCGAGAGAGTCAGTTTTCCGCGCGCGCTCTTCTCCGTCTTCCGTCGCAGAGGAGACGGCCGGGTTGAGGCGTGCAGTTCCTCGATATTGATCAAGATGGTCGAGTTGCGCCTTCACGCTTAGCACTTTGAGCTTTGAGCTTTCCAACGCCGTGCGGAATACTCCGCGCCGTGAAGTTGACGGTCACCCAGCTCACCGACCAGTTGGTCGCCTCCTACGCGCGCGTCGGTGGCATCAATCACCTCGATGGCAAGAACCTCCCGTCCAAGCGCGTCATCGCGTTGATCACGGTCGATCTGCTCCGGCTGCTCTTCCCCGGTTTTTTCGACGAGGAATCCATCCACTCCTCAGAGATCAAGCTCAAGACCACCAACCTGCTCGACTCCGTGCTCGGCCGGCTGGAGGACGAAATCTACAAAAGCCTGGAATACTCGCCGCCGCCGGGCGCGAAGAAGGCCGAGTTGCGCGCGCTGGCGGGTGAGTTGACGCGCGATTTCCTCGCCAGCATTCCCGCCATCCGCGAGTTGCTCCAGACCGACACCGAGGCCGCCTTCAACGGCGACCCCGCCGCGCTCAGCAAGGAAGAAGTCATCGTTGCGTATCCGTTCATCGAAGCCATCTCGGTGCAACGCCTCGCGCACATTCTTTACCTCAAGCACGTCCCGCTCATCCCCCGCATCATGTGCGAATGGGCGCACGGCCGCACCGGCATGGATCTCCATCCCGGCGCGCGCATCGGCTCGCACTTCTTCGTGGACCACTGCACCGGCACTGTCGTCGGCGAGACGACCATCATCGGCAACCACGTGAAAATGTATCAAGGCGTCGGCCTCGTCGCGCGCTCGCTCTCCGCCGGGCAACAACTCAAGGGCCAGAAACGCCACCCGACTCTCGAAGACCACGTTACGATCTACGCCGGCGCCACGATCATCGGCGGCGACACCGTCATCGGCGAAGGCAGCACTATCGGCGCGAGCGTGTTCCTCACCCACAGTGTTCCGCCTCATTCGCTCGTCACGATCGAGGACGTGAGGGTGAAAGTGATGAACAAGAAGGATCGCGGGAAGACGGTCGGAGAGTTCCAGATCTGACACTGCCGCAATTTCCCTTGTCGCTTCCGCGGACCCCAACCATCCTTTCGCGCGATGCCTGAGCGGCCGATTTCCGACGTGTTGACCAAGCCCGACGTGGCGCTCGAATTGACGCTGCGCCCGTCGCTTTTCTCGGACTTCACCGGCCAGGCCAAGGTCAAGGAGCGCCTCGAAATCGCCGTCGAGGCCGCCACGCAGCGCAAGGAGCCGCTCGATCACATCCTGTTGAGCGGCCCGCCCGGCCTCGGCAAGACCACGCTCGCGAACATCCTGGCCAAGGCAATGGGCGCAAACCTCCGCTCCACCAGCGGGCCGACCATCGAAAAAGCCGGCGACCTCGCGGGCCTGCTCACGAACCTCGAAGAAGGCGACGTGCTGTTCATCGATGAAATCCACCGCCTCCAGAAAACCATCGAGGAGTATCTCTACCCGGCGATGGAGGATTTCAAACTCGACATCATCATCGACCAGGGGCCGAACGCGCGCAGCGTGCGGTTGAACCTGCCGCGCTTCACGCTCATCGGCGCCACGACGCGCAGCGGCCTGCTCACCGCCCCGTTGCTCACGCGCTTCCCCGTGCGCGAACGGCTCGACTACTACGACGCCGCGCAGTTGCACAAGATCGTCGTCCGCTCCGCGCGCCTGCTCAACGTCGAGATCGACGAACCCGGCGCCGGCGAGATCGCCCGTCGCAGCCGCGGCACGCCGCGCATCGCCAACAACCTCCTCCGCCGCGTCCGCGATTACGCACAGGTCCGCCACCAGGGCCGCATCACCGGCGAAGTCGCCGACCAGTCGCTTGCCATCCTTGAGATCGACGAGAACGGCCTCGACGAAATGGACAAGCGCATTCTCGAAACGATCATCCTCAAATTCAGCGGCGGTCCCGTGGGCGTGGGATCACTCGCAGTCGCAGTCGGCGAAGAACCAGACACGCTCGAAGAAGTCTATGAGCCGTATCTGATCATGGAGGGCTACCTCAACCGCACGCCCCAAGGCCGCGTCGCGACGGAGTTGAGCTACAAGAAACTCGGTCTGAAACCAGTCGTGGGAAAGCAGTCGAGCCTGCTTTGATCCGCAATTACTCGCTCACCTCTGCGCGTTCTTCAGAAACGTCACCAAGTCGCCCAGTTCCTGTTTCGTCAGCACATCCTCCAGACCTTGCGGCATGATCGAAACGCTGCCGGGCCGCACTTCCGTGATGTCCGCCCGCGCGACGCGCTGCTCGGTTTCCGGTCCGGTGGCAAGGATGATTTCATCCGGCGCGTCCTTCTTGATGATGCCGGTGAAATCTTCGCCCGATTTCGTCACGACCGTGAACGGCTCGTAGCTACGCACGAAGCTCGCGCTCGGATACACGATCGCCTCCAGCAAGTCCCGCTCGGTGCGGACCTTGCCAATGTTCGTGAGGTCGGGGCCGAGATGACCGCCGCCGTAACCGATGGCGTGGCACGTCGAACACGCTGCCTTCTGGCTCAGGAAAATCGCTTGCCCGCGCCGGATGTCGCCGGCGGGAAGTTGCGCGGCCAGTTGGCCGAGATGCCCGGCCTGCTTCGCGGCGTCGGCGTTGAGCGTGATGAGCAAAGACTCGCCCGCCTCCTGCACGGGTTTCGGGTATTTCGCCAACAGCGGCTTGAGCAAATCCACCCGCAGCCCGCGCAGCCCGGATGAGTCCTTCAACGACGCGACGAGCTTGAGACCGAGTTCCTCGTTCGCGTTGCGCTCGAATGCGGGCAGGAGCCGCGGCAACTCGAGCGGGCTGACGCCTTTCATCGTCTCGGCGAGCGCGAGTTGTTGTTTGGCGGAAATTCTGGCCTTTGCGAGCACGCTTGCAGCGGCGTTGCGCACCAGCGTCGGTTTCGACGACGCAACGTTGGCGACGAGGAAGTCGAACAGCTCCGACTCAACCGTGCCGAGGCTGCCCGAGGCCGCGAGCGCGTCGAGGCGCACGTCCACCGGCCACGCGGGATCGCGCCCGCCGTCCTGCAACGCGGTGAGGAATCTTTCCGCTCCCTTCTTCGGCAGTGTAAGCGTGCGCGCCGTCGCGACGGCCTGCCGCGCGAGTTCGCCGTTGTCGTTGCGGAATACCTCTTCAATCGCATCGAACCATCGCGCCGGAGTTTCCTTCAGGCCGGACGACGCCATCGCGCGCAAGGCGATGAGGCGCGAGTCCCTCGGCACTTTGTTGTCCCGCGCGATGCTCGCGAGCGTCTCCTGAATCGCGGGGGACTTGGCGAGCTTCGCCAGTTGCACCGGCGTGGTGACCGGGTCGGGACGCGGGAGGCTGTTGAAAAAAAGGTCACCGTAGAAATCCCGTGCGAGCCGGTCGCCCACTTCCGGCCGATGTCCTGCGATCCACAAAGCCGTCTCGCGCAGAGATTCGTGCCCCGAGTAACGGAGCGCGGCGACCTCGGCCGGCGTCAAGGCCGCCGCGTCGATCTGGTCGAGTGCGACCAGTGCGGCGCGCCAGAGCGAAGCAACCGAGTCGTCCACCGCGGCAACGTTCCTCGTCACAAGTTCACGGCGCGACGCGGGCAGGATCCGGTTGAGTTCAGCCCGCACCGCGTCGGCGTTGCCGAGCTCAATGAGGGCGTAAATAAGCGAGTGCTCAAGGATTCGCCGCGCGTCGCCCGGTGGCGACTTCGGCAACTGTGCCGCAACCGTGAGCAGGGCGGGCACCGCCTTCGGGTCTCCGATGCGGCCAAGCGCCTCCGCGGCGGCGCGCGCGAGCGCCACGTCGTCCCCACCAAGGAAAGTTTGCAGCCGGCCGGCCGCGCCCGCGTCGCGCCAAAGGCTCGCGACGTGGATCGCCGCGTGGCTCACCGAACGGTCGGCGTCATTGAGCGCGGTGCGGACGGCTTCGCGCGCGGCCTTGCCTTCGATGCGCGCCAGCGCCCACACGGCGTTCTGCTTCGCGCTGGCGGAGACTTTGCCTTTGATCACCTTGGTGAGCGCAGAGACGGTGGCGCTGCCGCGCTTGCCCGCCTCGGCAATGGCACGTTGCTGGACGAAATGCCGGGGGTCATCGAGCAGCTTCGCGAGGTCAGCGGGTGATTGTTTTGCCCACGCGATCTTCAGCCTGCGCGGATCAGCCAGCTTGGGCGCACCAACTTTCCGCAGCCGATAAATTGCGCCGAGAACATCGGGCTTGGCGAGTTGCGAGGTGGGGCAACAAATTTTATACCACCCGCCAGTGTCCACGATGATGAGGCTGCCGTCGGCATCCTCGAGTACGTCGGTCGGATGAAAATCAGGATCGTCAGACGCGACGAGGTCGGTGTCCTTGGTCTTGAACGTTGCGCCGTCGGGGATGAGTTCGTGGCGGACGACTTTGTGGAGGTTGAAGTAGCAGGCGAAAAGATTGTCGCGCTGGCCGCCGCCGAAGAGCGCGCCACTGCCCGTCGTGATGCCGCACGGCGCGGCGGCGCCTTCATGCACGAGCACCGGCATCACGTCGCCGGTCATCTTGTGCTCGAAGATCGAATCGTGCGCCTTGCCATAGACGCCGCCGTAGATCGCGTGGATGAGGCCATCGCGTTTGCCGCCGGCGGGGAAGTGAAAGAAAGTGCAGCTCAGGATGCGCTCGCCGGTCGAGAGAAAGGTTACGCCCACGGGATTGTCCATGCCGCCGGTCATCACCGGCTCCAGGCCGCTGTGATCGGGCCGCGTGCGGAAGATGTGTCCCGCGCGGGTGGTGAAGGGCTTGCCGTTGACCGTCCATTTCTGCTCGGCGAAGGCGCCCTTGGTGAAATAAATCCAGCCGTCACGCCCGAGATACGGCCCGTGCAAATCGTTCGCGCAACCGGTCACCGTCTTGCCGTCGTGCCACACCTCGCGCTTTTCGGCCACGCCGTCGCCGTCGGCATCGGTGAGCCTCACGATCTCCGGCGGACCGGCGATGTAGAGCGAACCTTCGTGCCACAGACAGCCTTCGGGAAAGGTGAGCTTGTCGGCAAAGACCATCGTCTTGTCGAACTTCCCGTCAGCATCGGTGTCTTCGAGACGGACGACGCGGTGATCTTTGCGCTCGTATTGTGTCGGCCCCTTTTCATTCGAGCCGGAGGAATCCGTGGCGTAGAGCCGGCCCTGTTCATCGAACGAAATGGAGACCGGCCGGTCCACCAGCGGCGTGCGGGCGATGAGTTCGAGTTCGTAACCGTCGGGCACGCGGATGGTCTTGGCGCCAAACTTGAACTCGGCGGCGGGGCTTGCGCCGATTGCGGCGAAGAAAAGGATGGCAGTCCAAACAGCGGAGGGCTTCATGACTTCAAAAAGACGAGGACGCGAGTGCATGGCTTCAATACGTGCGGCTGAACTCTCGAATCGTTTCGCTTTGCTCGCCGCTTTTCAAGCCGTCGCTTGCGGACAATCAACCCAGGAGCCTTTGAAGCTCTTGCGCGAACTCCGGACCGAGGCCGCGCTCCTCGTGTTTGAAATAGACATGAATGTTTTCGAGCGCCTCACGATGCCGGGCGATGGTTTCCGCCCAGCGCTTGAGATCGGTCTTGCCGTATCCTTCGTCGCGCAATCGGAAGTACCCGAATTTCGCGGTCATCACCACGGGCGTGCTGAGCTTTTCGCTGTCGGCGATGCACAGGGCAGCGCCATGCGACTTCAGCATCTCGAATGTGTCGTCACTGAACCAGGACTCGTGGCGGAATTCGAATGCGGCGCGCATTTCATCCGGCAACAACGCGAGAAAGTCGTTCAGCCGCCCGGTGTCCTTCTTGAGGTTCGGTGGGAGTTGAAAGAGCACCGGTCCCAGTTTCGCGCCCAGGCCCCGCGTCGCTTCAAAGAACCCTCGCAGTTCGGCTCCGCAATCGATCAGCCGCTTGATGTGGGTGATCCGCTGAGGCGCCTTCAACGCAAATCGGAACCGTTCCGGCGTCGTCGCGAGCCAGTTCGCAATGGTCTTCGCGCTCGGGATGGAGCGGAAGGTGTAGTTGCTTTCCGTCGTCGTGAACCGCTCGGCGTAGTAGGCGAGCATCTTTGCCGTGGGCAGTTTCGCGGGATAAAACTTGCCCTTCCACTCCGGATACTGGAAGCCCGACGTGCCGATCCAAATCATGCAGCCACTTGTGCCACAGCTCGGAGGATTGGTCACCTCCGGGTGTGAACAAAAAAACCGCTGACAAGCGCGGCGTAATGCCGTTCACTCACCGGACTTTTCGATATGCCGAAACGCACCGACATCCACAGCGTCCTCATCATCGGCGCCGGCCCGATCATCATCGGCCAGGCGTGCGAGTTCGATTACTCCGGCACGCAAGCCTGCAAGGCGCTCAAGGAAGAGGGCTATCGCGTCGTGCTCGTGAACTCCAATCCCGCGACGATCATGACCGATCCGGAGTTCGCCGATCGCACCTACATCGAGCCGATCACGCCCGAATGCGTGGAGAAAATCATCGTCCGCGAGAAGGAGGAAATGGCGAAACTCGGCGCGAAAGGGAAACTCGTCCTGCTCCCCACCCTCGGCGGCCAGACCGCGCTCAACACCGCCATGAAGCTCCACGGCTCCGGCGTCCTGGCGAAACACGGCATCGAGATGATCGGCGCCAAGGCCGAGGCCATCGAGAAAGGCGAGGACCGGCAGATTTTCAAAGACCTGATGCTTTCCATCGGCCTTGATGTGCCCATCAGCGGCACCGCGCACAATCTCACCGAGGCATGGGCCATTGCCGACCGGATCGGGCGCTTCCCCCTCATCATCCGCCCCGCCTACACGCTCGGCGGTACGGGCGGCGGCATCGCCTACAATCGTGACGAGTTCGAAGAAATCGCCAAGCGCGGCATCGACCTCTCGCCGGTCAGCGAAGTGTTGATCGAAGAATCCCTCCTCGGCTGGAAGGAATACGAGATGGAGGTCATGCGCGATAAGGCCGACAACTGCGTCATCATCTGCTCCATCGAAAATTTCGACCCGATGGGCGTTCACACCGGCGATTCCATTACCGTCGCGCCCATCCAGACGCTGACCGACAAGGAATTCCAAATCATGCGCGACCAGAGCTTCGCCGTCATCCGCGCCGTGGGCGTCGAGACCGGCGGCTCGAACATTCAGTTCGGCGTCAGCCCGGAGAACGGTCGCATGGTCATCATCGAGATGAACCCGCGCGTCAGTCGCAGCTCTGCGCTCGCCAGCAAGGCGACCGGCTTTCCCATCGCGAAGATCGCCGCCAAACTCGCCGTCGGCTACCTGCTCGACGAACTCAAGAACGACATCACGCGCGAAACCCCCGCGAGCTTCGAGCCGAGCATTGATTACGTCGTCACCAAGATTCCGCGCTTCGCCTTCGAGAAATTCCCGCAGGCCGATCCCACGCTCACCACGCAGATGAAAAGCGTGGGCGAAGCGATGGCCATCGGCCGCACGTTCAAGGAAAGCCTGCAAAAATGCCTGCGCTCGCTGGAGATTGGCCGCAGCGGACTCGGCGGCGACGGCAAACCGTGGCGCATCGGCACGGAAGTCTATGGCGACCGCGACATCCTCCCGCGCGACGTCATCAGCCGCAAACTGAGCGTGCCCAACGCCGAACGCATCTTCTTCATCCGCCACGCCCTGCGCGCCGGCTTCACCATCGAGGAGGTTTTCAACCTCACGAAGATTGACCGCTGGTTTTTGGTGCAGATCAAAGAGATTGTGGATTTTGAGGAAGAGCTGGCGGGGGCGAACTAATATTATGCCATGAAAACCCTCACACTTCTCCTTTTGGCATTTACGCTTCAACTTCCCGCAGGCGCACATGCGGCTGAAGCGACGAACGCGCCTCTGGATAACGAGAAGTCAGTCAGAGCAGGGACTATTATCGTGACGCAAAATGGCTATCCGCTATCCGCAGCTACCTCGGTAAACCGTGGAACAGTCGCCGAAGAATGGATGATTCCAGTTTTGAAATTGATCATCTGGCCTAGCTTGATCGCTTCTGTAGTTTGGTTTTTCCGTAAGGAGATTCGCCACAAACTTCTGCAAGTCACGACTGCCAGAGCGGGTCAAAACCTAGCGGTCGAATTTGCTCCCGACATGCGAGAGCAGCAGAAGGCCTCAGCGCCAAGCCCGTCTGCTGTCGGAATCGCTGGTGGCAATGAAGAGTTCGAGAAGCTGAAGGCTCAGGCTTCGACTTCTGAAATTGTGAAGAACTTGGCTGCCCAAATCACGCAAAACTTGAGCAAGTCGAATTTCTCAGACGCTCAGAAGATTGAGTTGGGAGCGCTGATTGTTGCAGGCCTGCGCATTGAGGGGTTCTTCTGGAGAGCATACACCCTTATTTTTGGAACTCAGATCGCATTGCTCCACGAACTTAATTCGCGAAATCTTTCGGTACAAGAGATTCAGACTTACTTCACCGGTGTGCAATCAAGATACCCCGAAGCCTACGCCTCGTGGACATATCAGACGTACCTGGAATTCCTAAAGAATTTTGGGCTCATTCAGTTGGTGGGTGGGATATGCACCATCACTGAACACGGGCGAGAGTTTTTGGTTTGGATGGCGAAAAACCAGTTGTCTCCAAACAAAGGTCTTTGAGCGCTGACTAGACAGTGGCCCGACGTCCCTGAATCCCAACGGGATTCAAATCCATCAGCCCAGCGGTTGATTCCGGGCTACCCGGGGAAACCGTCCCCACAAATTCATCAACGCTGCTGAAGGCGTTGCATCCCCTCCGCCGCCGCCCTTGCGGCGAGCAAGCGCGCTCCATCTGTCCAGCCGGGATGCGCGGGAGCGGTTTTGCGGAGTGCTCCGGCTTGTATCCGATGCCGTGCAGGCCGATTGCGGAGTCACTAGGCTTGTAAGTAATGCCCAGTGGCACAATTACGGAATCACGGGGCTTGTTCCGGTTGTCCCGAAGCACGATTGCGGAGTGTTCCAGCTTGTTTCCGCCACCCGGCAGGCCGATTACGGAGTATCGGGGCTTGTATCGGTTGCCCGCCAGTGGTTTTGCGGAGTCACGCCGCTTGTTCCGGCATCCCGGCAGTGCGATTGCGGAGTCACGGGGCTTGTTCCTGCATCCGAATCCGACGATTACGGAGTCCCGAGGCTTGTTCCTGCATCCGAATCTGACGATTACGGAGTCCAGAGGCTTGTTTTCGCATCAAAGTCTGGGTTTTTGGCCGAAATGAGGTGGTGCCGAGCCTCGAC
>DATDFH010000407.1:0-3222 GCA_036522715.1 Verrucomicrobiia bacterium | reverse complement strand
GCTGCTCCCAAGTCCACTTTCAAAGCTGGCTTTGCCGAGCGCGACATCACGCCCGATATCGGCATGGAGGCGCCCGGCGGCTACGGCAAGAGCTATCACCGGACATTTCACGACCCATGCAAAGTCCGCGCCGTCGTGTTCGATGACGGCAGGAAACGCGTCGCGCTCGTCGGCCTCGATCTGCTGTTCATCACACGTTCGCTCGTGCTCGAAACCCGCGCCGAGATTCAAAAGCGTTGCGGCATCAAGGCCGAATCGATCCTGTTGGGCGCATCCCACTCGCACTCCTCGGGGCCGATCGGCATGTCGGAGCCGGGCGATTTTGATGACGCCTCGCCGTTGGTGAAGGAACTGGTCTTTGAAAAATCCATCAAATCCGATCCGGGCTACACGCAGTTGCTCAAGCGCCAGATCGTCGAGGCCGTGTGCGCGGCGGACGCCGCGCGCGTGGACGCGAAGATTGCGGTCGGTTACGGCCACGAGGACAAGGTGGCCTACAACCGCCGCCTGCGCATGAAGAACGGCCTGAGCTTCTCTCATCCCGGCGCGGGCAATCCTGACATCATCGGCTACGCGGGGCCGGTTGATCCGCAGGTCGGCGTCGTCGGCGTGTGGGATTTGAAGACCAACCTGCTCGGCGTGGTGGTGAATTTTTCCTGCCATGCGACCACAAGTCCCGGCGGCATTTCCGCGAACTGGATTTGGTCCATGGAGAAGACTTTGCGCGGCGCGACCGGCAACGCCGCACTCCCCGTCGTCTTCATGCAAGGTGCGTGCGGCGACGTCACACAGGTGGACAACTTGACGAAGTTTCAAAACCCTGGCGCCGAGGAATGGTGCGAGCGCGTCGGCGGGCGCGTCGGCGCGGAAGCGTTCAAGACGCTGCTGCTCATCCGTCAGGGCGCGGGGAGCGACGTGCCGCTCGATTCGCGGCTGAAGGTCTGGAAGATCAAGCGCCGGGTGCCCACGCCGGAAAAGGTGAAGCACTCGCTCGAACTCGTCGAGCAAGGCCCGCAGAAAGCCGGCGCGACCGAGTGGACTTTCGCGAAGGAAATCGTGATGCTCGACGCACTCATCAAGAAGCGCCCCGAGGCCGAAGTCGAAGTGCAGGCGATCCAGGTCGGCCCCGCGGTGTTCGTGTCCAACCCGGCGGAGTACTTTGTGCAGTACGGCCTCGACATCAAGAAGGGCAGCAAGTTCCCGTTCACCTTCCCGGTCGAACTCGCCAACGGCTGCGCCGGCTACGTGCCGACGGAGGAAGCCTTTGGCCCGAACGGCGGGGGCTACGAAACCCGGATGAGTTCCTACAGCAACTTGGAGATTACCGCGGGCCGGCAATTCGCCAACACGGGCATCGAACTCGCCAACCAGATGACGCCCGGTCCGATTCCGCAGCCCGCACCCGCGCCGCCGTATCGCGCGCCTTGGGCTTACGGCGCGGTGCCGCCGGAGACGAAGTAGTTGCCGCAGATTCGTTTTGCCGAAAACATCCGCACCCGTTATTTAGATTTCATGCCGATTCATCTGCCGCCACTCAATCGCCGCGATTTTCTCGTCCGCTCGCTGCTCGCGGGCGCCGGCCTCGCTGCCGGACGCCCGTTGCTCGCCGCCGAGAAGCTCAAGCCCATCGACCCGCATTTCTTCGCGCTGCTCTCGGACACGCACATCGATGCGAATCTCAAGGGCGCACTACGCGGCGTGGTCATGGCGGACAACTTGAACGCCGTGACCGCCGAAGTGAACGCGCTGCCGCAGCGTCCGGCGCATGCGCTGGTCAATGGCGACTGCGCGCTGCTCCGCGGTGAGCCGGGGGATTACGCGACGTTCGTCGAGTTGGTGAAGCCGTTGCGTGCAGCCGGAATGCCGTTGCACCTCACGCTCGGCAATCACGACGACCGCGAGCATTTCTGGACCGGCATCACCGAAGCGGGCGCGGTGAAGCGACCGGTGAAGGACCGGCATGTGAGCGTCGTCCGCATGCCGCGCACGAACTGGTTCCTGCTCGACTCGCTCGACAAGGTGAACTTCACGCCCGGCCTCCTCGGCGATGATCAACTCGGCTGGCTCACCGACGCGCTGGAGAAGAACGCCGACAAACCCGCCATCGTCGTCGGACACCACAACCCGGCGGAGACCGAGCACAAGGGCGGCTTGCAGGATTGGGACAAACTCGTCGCCGTGCTCGCGCCGCGCCGACACGTGAAGGCGTTCATTTTCGGCCACACGCACAACTGGCGGACTTGGGAGCACGAGAGCGGCCTTCACCTCGTCAACCTCCCTCCCGTGGCCTACGTCTTCAAAGCCGACCGTCCGAACGGCTGGGTCCACGCTGCGGTCAAACCCGATGGAATGCGTTTGCAACTCAGCGCGCTCGACAAGCAGCACCCGGAGCACGGGCAGGTGAAAGAATTGAAGTGGCGCGCGTGAGCGGAAAAAGGATTCAGGATTCGGTGATGGTATTCCCCCGCGCGGACTGAACACTGAACACTTCAGCGACGATGCGTTACTTCATACTCATTTTGATCGGCGTGGCCGTTGGCGTCGGCGGCTATTGGTATTTCACCGAGGGCCAGCGCGACCGGCGCATTCAAGACGCGCAACATGAGGTCACCCGCAGCGCCACCCAGATGGGCGAAGCGATCCGCGACAAGGTCAGCGAAATCAGTGTCGAGGACATCAAGGAGGAATTGGCCCGCACCGGCCGCGTGATCCGGCAGAAGGCGCAACAGGCCGTCGCCGCCTTCAAGGGCGACGAGAGCGAAGCGCGCCTGACGAACGACGTGAAGGCGAAACTTGCCGCCGATCCGCGACTGGCGCCGCGCAACATTCAAGTCACTGTGAAGGAAGGCCGCGTGACCTTGACGGGCAGCGTGGAGTCGCACGAGGAGATCGCGCGCGCGATGCAACTGGCCCTGAGTGCCGAGGGCGTCCGCGAAGTTGTGGCTGAACTTCAGTTGCGGCGGACGAAGTAGCGCAGCCGCGCTCCGTCACCGCTCGCGCACGACGCCAAGGGAGTTGACCCAAGCGCCGGCATTCTGCGTGAAGGCGCCGTACACCTTGTCGCCGAGCGCCTGTCGGATGGTGTTCTCGACTTCCTGCTGCAAGGCGTTGAGTGCCGCCTCGCGCTGCTCGGACTTTAGCTGCCGGTTGGCGAGCAACTGCACGCGCACCTCCTGCGCGGCCTGGCGCATTTCGAAGATCGCCTGCGCGGTCGTGCCCGGC
>DATDFH010000406.1:0-5298 GCA_036522715.1 Verrucomicrobiia bacterium | reverse complement strand
ACCAGCAGGCGCTTAGTTTCAAAAAGGCGATCAGCAAGACCGTCGGCTACGACTACCTGCTCTTTTTGCCGAAAGGCTACGATCCGAAGGCGGACAAAAAGTGGCCGCTGATCCTGTTCCTTCACGGCGCAGGCGAGCGCGGGACCAATGTCTGGCTCGTCAGCGTCCACGGCCCGCCCAAACTCGTTAAACCGGTTGTCCCGCCGGCCAAGGGCGAATCCGACGAGGCGCGCCAGCAGCGAGAGGCCGCTTCGAAGCTGCTCGCGGAAAATTTCATCGTCGTCTCGCCGCAATGCCCCGAGGGCGGGCGATGGGATAACGACACCCTGCTCGCATTGCTCGACCACATCGTCGCGCCACACAAGGTGGACACCAGTCGCGTTTATCTCACCGGCCTGAGCATGGGCGGCTTTGGCACGTGGAGCCTCGGTTGTCGTTTCCCCGATCGTTTCGCCGCGCTGGCGCCGATTTGCGGCGGCGGCGAGCGTATCGACATCTTGATCGCCTCGCGCCGCAACAAGGCCGCGCTCCAATCCCTCGGCGTATGGGCCTTCCACGGCGGCAAGGATGCGACCGTGCCGCCAGAGGAATCGCAGAAGATGGTCGATGCGTTGAAGCGTGCCGGCGTGAAGGACATCCAGCTCACGATTTATCCCGAGGCCGGCCACGACTCGTGGAGCGCGAGCTACGCGAACCCGAAACTTTACGAGTGGTTCCTCCAGCATCGCCGCGAATCGGTGACGAAGTAAGGCATCGCTCAATCGGATGAAACCCACCACGCCGCGCGCCGGCCAGCAGACGTTGCAGGTGTTCACGCGCAAACGTCCTCGGCCAGAGCGGTTGAAGTACCTGCTGTTTCTCCCGCGCGATTACGCCAACGGCTCGCGCCAGCGCTGGCCGTTGTTATTGTTTCTTCACGGCTCCGGCGAGCGCGGCTCCGATCCGCGGTTGGTGATGAAGCACGGCCCGCCGAAACTTGTGCCCCAGCGCCCGGAATTCCCGTTCATCCTTGTCTCGCCCCAATGTCCGGCAGGGCGCATGTGGAATACGGAAACGCTCCTGGCCTTGCTCGATGAAGTCGTGGCGAAACTCCGCGTGGACCGCAAGCGCGTCTATGTGACCGGCATGAGCATGGGCGGCTACGGTGCGTGGAATCTCGCGCTCTCCCAGCCACAGCGGTTTGCTGCGCTCGCTCCTGTCTGCGGCGGCGGCGATGTGCTGCCGGCGTATCTTGCCAGTCCGACGAAAGAGCGCGCGCTCCGTTCGTTGCCCGTGTGGGCATTCCACGGCGCACGCGACGACCTGGTGCCGGTTTCGGAATCCGAGCGGATGGTCCTTGCGCTGCGCGGCGCGGGCGCCACCAACGTGCGGCTCACGGTTTATCCGGAAGCCGCGCACGATTCGTGGACGGAGACGTACGACAACCCGCAGCTTTACAAGTGGTTCCTCCAACACCACCGATAGACGGGCTCAATCCAACCCGCTCGCCTTTCTGGCGCGTTCCAAAACTTTCGTCGCGACAGCGCGGGCGCGATTGGCGCCGTCGCTAAGAACCTCGTTGACGTAGTCGAGATTCGCGGCGAGTTCGGCGCGCTTCGCGCGCGCCGGAGCGAAGTATTCCCAATACGATTCAAACAAACGCTTCTTCAGATCACCGTAGCCAATCTGGCCGTTTCGCAATTTGTCTTCGACGGCATTGGCGAATGAACTGATCTCAACGAGCTTGAGCAGTTGGATTGCAAGGTTTTTGTCGGCATCGGGCTTGGGTTCGGTCGCGGAACGGCTGTCCATGACGATGCCCATGACTTTTTTCCGCAGCGCCTTCTCGTCGCCGAAAATCTCGATGGTGTTGCCGTAGCTCTTGCTCATTTTCTGGCCGTCGAGGCCGGGCACCGCGGCGACCGCGTCGCGGATTTGCGGTTCGGGGATGACGAATGTCTGACCGTAGGCTTCGTTGAACTTGATGGCGATGTCGCGGGTCATCTCCACGTGCTGCTTCTGGTCGCGACCGACGGGGACGATGTTCGAGTCGAAGAGCAAGATGTCCGCGGCCATGAGGACTGGATAGGCGAAAAGGCCGAGATTGGGCGAAATACCCTTGGCGGTCTTGTCTTTGTAGCTGTGGGCGCGCTCCAGCAGACCCATGGGCGCGAGCGTGCCGAGCATCCACGTCAACTCGCAGACCTCAGGCACGTCGGACTGGCGCCAGAACACCGACTTCTTCGGGTCGAGTCCGCAGGCGAGGAAGTCGAGCGCCACGTCGAGCGTGTTCCGGCGGCGCTCGGCGGCGTCGAAGAGCGAGGTCATCGAGTGGTAATTGGCGATGAAGTAAAACGCCTCGCCCTGTTCCTGAAGCTCGATGGCCGGGCGCATCATCCCGAAATAATTTCCGAGGTGCAGCGTGCCGCTGGGCTGGATGCCGGACAAAATTCTCATGCGGCGAATTTTCTAACCGCGAGAAGACCGGAAGGACACAAAGAATTTCTGCCCGCGAACCACGCCAAGCACCGCGAAGCAGAATTGTTTTCCCATGCCTGTTCGCGTCATTCGCGTGGTTCGTGGGCTATTGAGTTTTCTTCAGGTGGCCCGCCTCAACGCTCCAGCGCTGCAAGTGCGCGCCGAGTTCGCTCGGCCAGTTTTCCTCGGTGCAGGTCATGAAAACCTGGCCGCGCTTGTCATGGACGCGTTCGAGCAAGGGCAGCAGGCCGGCGCGGCGCTTCGCATCGAGTTCGCCCATCACGTCGTCGATGAGCAGCACGGGTGGCGAGCCGTGCAGGCCGGTGAGGTATTCGGCCTGCGCCACCTTCAGCGCGATGGCGAGGGTGCGCTTCTGGCCTTCGCTGCCGAACTGCGCGGCGGACTTGTTGTTGAAGAGGAGTTGGAGTTCATCGCGGTGCGGGCCGATGAGCGTGGTGCGGTAGGTGCGCTCACGGCCGCGGGACTGTGCGAGTTCGACTGCGAAATCCTTCTTCACGCCCGGCTGGTATTCGAGGCGCAGTTCCTCGGCGTCGTGCGAGATGCGGCGGTGGGCGAGGCGCGCGAGCGGCGAAAGACGCGGGATGAGTTCGCGGCGCTGGCGCGTGAGTTCGTTGCCCAGCGCCACCAACTCCTTCGTGAAGGCTTCGAGCGCCGCTTCGTCAACGCCGTGGTCCTTGAGCAGCGCGTTGCGCGAGCGCAGCGCCTGCGCGTAACGCTGCAACAACGGCAGGTAGCCCGACTGTGTCTGCGAAAGCAACAGGTCGAGGAACCGGCGCCGCGCGCGCGCCGGACCCTTGACCAGCAGCAGATCCTCGGTACAGAAGACCACCGCGCGCAGCGTGCCCAGGTAATCGGTCAGCTTGCGCACGGGCTGGGCGTCGAGCGTCAATTTCCGTTCGGCGGAGGCCCAATAGATTTTGATTTCACGCTCGCCTTGCCCCACGACCTTCGCGCTGACGAAATAACCCTTCGCACCGTGCCGGATCATTTGCGCGCCGCCGACCCCACGGAAGGAGCGGAGCGTGGCCAGGAGGTAAATCGCTTCGAGGATGTTGGTCTTGCCCTGTGCGTTGCCGCCGAGCAGCAGATGGAAGCCTGGCGCAAAGTCCGCATCCAGCCGCGCGTAATTGCGGAAGTCGCGGAGTCTGAGGTGGGCGAGATGCACGGCGCGGAAAATAGGAGCGTGGCCGGCCTGCCCGCGAGAAGATTTGCCGCACGCCGCTGTTCGTCCCTTGTCGCCCCCGGGGGCTTTTGATTATCCTCGCGACTCAATGCAAAATCGTTTCACCGCCCGACTCGTCGGTGTTGTCCTCGCCACGCTCGCTTCCATCTCCCACCTTCCCGCCGCCGAAATCGGCGCGGCCAAGGAAGGCGGCACCGGCCTGAAGAAGGAAGATCGCCAGCCGACGCCGCAGGTTGCGCCCGCCTCGAAGGAAGCGGAGTCGAACCTCAAACGCATCCACGTGCCCGAGGGACTCAAGCTCGACCTCTGGGCCGCCGAACCGATGCTCGCGAATCCCGTTGCCTTCTGCCTCGACGAGCACGGCCGCGTGTTCGTGTCCGAGACGTATCGCTATCGCACGAGCGCGCTCGATATCCGCCACTACATGTTCATGATCGAAGATGATCTCGCGGCGCGCCACGTCGACGACCGGATCGCCTACTCGAAGAAATGGTTTGGCGACAAGTTCAACGACCTCAACATCGAGACGGAGGTCGTCCGCGTGCTTGAAGACCGTACCGGTTCGGGCATGGCGAATTTCTCCGCGATCTACGCCGACAAGTTCAACTCGCCGCTCGACGGCATCGCGTCGGGCACGCTCGCGCGGAAAGGGAAGGTCTATTTCGCCAACATTCCTGCGGTGTGGGAACTTAGCGGCATGGACAAGGACGGCCATGCCACCGCGCGCCAGCAGATGAGCTCCGGCTACGGCGTGCGCTACAGCTTTACCGGCCACGATCTCCACGGCCTCATCATCGGTCCGGACGGGAAACTATATTTCAGCTTTGGCGACCGCGGCGCGAACGTGAAAACGAAGGAAGGGAAAACGCTCGCGTTCCCGGACGAGGGCGGCGTGTTCCGTTGCAACCTCGACGGCTCCGAACTCGAAGTGGTTTATCGCGGCCTGCGCAATCCGCAGGAACTCGCCTTCGACAACTACGGCAACCTCTTCACCGGCGACAACGATTTCGATCACGGTGATGAGGAGCGGCTGGTGTACATCGTCGAGGGCGGCGACAGCGGCTGGCGCGTCGGTTATCAACACGCGCCGTTGGGCTTCGATCTCGTCGCGTGGAAGTCCGAGCACATCTGGATGAACCACGAGTCGCGCCAGGCGGACTACAACGGGAAGGAAATCAAGAACCGCACGGCCGACACCGGCATCCGGTCGCCCGCGTATCTGAAGCCGATCTCGAACATCGGCGACGGCCCGTCGGGTTTTGCGTTCAACCCCGGCGTGGTCGCGTTGCCGGCAAAGTTCGACGGGAAATTCTTCCTCTGCCACTTCAAGGGCAGCATCGGCAACAGCAAGATTCAGACGTTCCGCGTGAGGCCGAGCGGCGCGGGCTTCACCCTCGCGGACTCGGAGGAGTTCGTCACGCAATGCCAGCCGACGGACGTGGATTTCGGCCCCGACGGCGCGGTGTATTTCTCCGATTGGGGCGAAGGCTGGGAGCGCACGAAGAAGGGCCGCATCTACCGCGTGTATGACGAGCGGCTCAAGAACAGCGTCGAGGTGCTCGCGACGAAGAAGCTCATCGGCGAGGGCATGGACAGACATTCGGACGGCGAACTGGTGAAGCTGCTCGCGCACCGCG
>DATDFH010000405.1:0-3406 GCA_036522715.1 Verrucomicrobiia bacterium | reverse complement strand
GCGCTGTTTGTATTCGCCGTTGACGGCCCAGTTGGCGTACGCCGCGCCGTGCATCCCGAGCCAGCGCAGTGATTGCGGATCGGTTTCCGGGAACGCGCCGATGCCCATGATCGTGGTCGTGACCGGAATCTGCGTCGCGCGCGCGAACTTGCGCAACTCTTCCGCCGCGTCGCCGGTGATGATGCCGCCGCCGCAATAGAGCACCGGCCGCTCGGACTTCTCGATCAAGCCCATGATCTCGTTGAGCGCCACTTCATCTGCGCACGGTGCCGCCTCGTAGCCGCGCAAGCCGGCCTTCACTTCATCCAGCGTCGGCCACACGGGCTGGGTCTTCTGCTGCTGAATGTTCTTCGGCAGGTCAATCACCACCGGGCCGGGCCGACCGGTTTGCGCAATGTAAAACGCCTCTTTCACCACACGCGCGATGTCGTTGATGTCGGTGACGAGGTAGGAATGCTTCACGATCGGCAGCGTAAGGCCGATCATGTCCGTCTCCTGAAACGCGCCGCGGCCGATCATCGCCTGCGGCACCTGGCCCGTGATGGCAACCAAGGGGCATGAATCCATGTAGGCGTCGGCGATGGCCGTGACGAGATTGGTCGCGCCGGGACCGCTGGTGCCCATGCACACGCCGGCCTTGCCGGTGGCGCGCGCGTAACCTTCGGCGGCAAAACTCCCGCCCTGCTCGTGGCGGGGGAGGATGGTGCGGATCTTCGTGGACTTGGTGAGCGACTGGTGAATCTCCATGCTCGCGCCGCCGGGGTAGGCGAAGATCACATCGACGCCCTCGCGCTCCAGCGCCTCGACGAGGATGTCGCGCCCGAACATGGCGGCGCCGACTTCGGCGCGCGGTTTGGCGGCAGATGATTTCACGGTTTTCGCGATCGTTTTGCTCATGGTCCTGTCTAGTTTAGGCCGCCCGGGCGCAGGTGAAACAAAAAACCCACGACCGTTGCCAGCCGTGGGTTCTTGTCGAAATTGCGGCTTACGCGCGACAAGTCCCGGCGGCGTCATCAACTACGACGACCCCGGCCACGACTTGAAGCACGAGTTGTTTCATTGCGGCAGATAGTGGGGAAATGCACCGCGCCGGTCAAGCGCGGACTGAATCCAAGCGGTGGGCGATGGGCCGGCAAACGGCGGGCTTGACATAAGGCGGGTATATCTGTAGTTTCTGTCGTAGCAGAAATGAACGCCGCCACCAACAAACTCAGCCCGGTCGAACAGAAGTTCATCCTGCACTGGGGTGAGATGGGCACCCGCTGGGGCGTCAACCGCACCGTCGCGCAGATTCACGCGCTGCTCTACATCTCGACCAAACCGCTGCCGGCGGAGATCGTCGCCGGGACCCTGGGAGTGGCGCGTTCCAACGTGAGCACCAGTCTCAAGGATTTGCAGGGGTGGGGGATCGCGAAACGCGTCCACGTGCTCGGCGACGCGCGCGACCACTTCGAGTGCATGAAAGACGTCTGGGAAATGTTCCGCGTGGTGCTCGACGAGCGGAAGAAGCGCGAGATTGACCCGACGCTCGCCATGCTCCGCGAATGCGTAGCCGAGGCGGAGAAGGACAAGGAGACCGACGAATACACCGAACAAAGACTCCGAGAGTTGGCTGAATTCTTTGACACCACCACCGCCTGGTACACCCAGATTCGTCAATGGCCCACGAGCGCACTGCCGAAGTTCGTCAAACTCGGCGACAAGATTCGCAAACTGCTGGGAGTCGGCGACTGACGCCGGCTCTTTTTATTTGCAAACCACATTCTGTGAATACAGAAATTACAGATCACGAAGGTGGAAAGAGTCGAAGTGTGATCGTTTACGACGCTGAATGTCCGGCGTGCGTCCGGGGAAGGACTTCGCTTGGTCAGTTGTTCGAGTCGCGGGGCTTTCGGTGGTTGCCCTTGCAAACGCCCGGCACTGCGGCCCGCCTCGGCGTGCAAGAGTCGGCACTCGTCGCCCGGATGCACGTGCTTGACCGCGACGGGCGCGTCTTCAGCGGCGTGGACGCGGTGGGAGTTTTGTGGCGCCGCGTGTGGTGGCTCTGGCCGCTCGGTGCGTTTTTGATGGTGCCGGGAATCCGCGGAGTGGGGCGGTTGATCTATGATTTCGTCGCGCGAAACCGTTACTGCCTGGGCGGACGCTGCCGGCTGCCGACAGAGACTCGCCACGTTCACAACCACCACGGCGCCCGGTCATTTCTTGAAATGCCGTGAACCTTTTTTCCATGTCATGCAAACCGATCGCATCATCCTCGCCGGTGGCAGCAGATTTCTCGGACGCACTCTCGCGGGCTATTTCACCGCGCTCGGCCACACGGTCGTAGTACTCACTCGTTCGCCGCGAGGGAACCACGATTCGGTCCGGGAAGTTGCATGGGATGGCGAAACTCTCGGCGAGTGGACGCAGGCGCTCGATGGCGCGGCTGCGGTGATCAATCTCGCCGGTCGCTCGGTGGATTGCCGTTACACCGCGCGAAACCGCCGGTTGATCCTCGACTCGCGGGTGAACTCCACTCGCGTGCTCGGCGAAGCAATCGCCCGTTGCACCCTGCCGCCGCGCGTGTGGCTCAACTCGAGCACGGCCACGATCTACCGGCACACCTTCGGGCCGGCGTGGGATGAAAGGGGCGAGATTGGCGGCACCCCGGAGGCGAAGGACGAATTCTCCGTCGATGTTGCGTGCGCTTGGGAACGTGCGCTAGCGGAGGCGCACACGCCCGCGACACGCAAGGTTGCACTGCGCTCCGCGATGGTTCTCGGCAGCGGCCGCAACAGCGTGTTCCCCGTGTTGCGTCGGCTCGTGCGGCTGAGGTTGGGAGGCCGGATGGGTGACGGGCGCCAATACGTGTCGTGGATTCACGAGGAGGATTTTTGTCGCGCCATCGAATGGCTCATCTCGCACGAGGAGCTCAGCGGGCCGGTGAATCTCGCCGCGCCCGACCCGGCGCCGAACGAGGAACTCATGCGCACGTTGCGCGAAGTGTGCGGCGTGCGAATCGGCCTCCCGGCGACGCCCTGGATGCTGGAGGCCGGCGCATTTCTTTTGCGCACCGAGACCGAACTCATCATCAAAAGCCGGCGGGTGATCCCCGGTCGGCTCGCGGCGTTGAGCTTTCAATTTCGGTTCCCCGTGCTGCGCGCGGCGCTGGCCGACCTTGAGAGGCGCGTCAATGAACACGCTCATTGCCCATGACAAATCAAGTCTGAGCCCGAGCGAGGCTGCGCGTGCGCGGTTGCTGTCCCGACCCGGGGAACCGCTGTTCGCCTGCGAATGGGGCCGCGTGTTGATGCTGCATTTCGAGACGGATCCGCGGGCGTTGCAGCGCGCGGTTCCGTTTGAACTGGATCTGCGGGACGGGCGCGCGTTCGTCAGCCTGGTCGCATTCACGATGCGCGGCATGCGG
>DATDFH010000404.1:0-8895 GCA_036522715.1 Verrucomicrobiia bacterium | reverse complement strand
TGAGCGAGAAGCGCAGCAGGTCGCGATTGTGCGCGAAAGGATACTGCGCACGCTCCCATGCGAACGCGACCGGCACGCCCGCCGCCGCCTCGGGGTCGCGGTAATCGAACGCGTTGATGAACTCCTCGCTGCGCACCGAGGCCGGCTCGGGCATCTGGCCTTTCTCCAGGCTCGCGGCGGCGAGCTTGAACGACACGTCGCTGACGTTGAGCGAAAACGTCGAGAACGAATTCTCTCGTGTCAGGATTTCGGGCTGCGGAATCGGCGCGGGGACGGGGCGCTTGGGAGGCGCAGCGTCCGTCGATGCAACCGTCAATTCATCCCCCAGTCTGACGAGTTCCTCTTTCGCATTGGCGATCTTCTGCTCCTGCTCCTGAAGCTGCCGCGCCAACTTCCGGGTCCCCGCTGCGGCGAGTTCCTGCCGCTCTTTCTCCCGCGTCTCGCGATAGACCTCGGCAATGGTGTTCGCGATGCGCGCCGCCTCTTCGGGCTTGTCGCTCTTGACCTTGATGTCGATCAGCCCCGTCTTCGGTTCAACCTGAACCGAGAGCTTCTTTCGGAGCAGGTCCGATGCATCCGAATCCTTGAGCTTCTCGTGCCCACCGGATCTCTTCGCCCACTCTTCATCGAGCCGCAGCCGGTTGATGGTTTCAGCGAGGACCGGCTTCGATTGGATTCGATCAAGTTGCGTTTGGATGTGGTAGGAATCGTAGGCCGTCGTGGACCGCGCCGCGCCGATCCCTGAAACGTCGGGCGTATCCTTCTCCACCGCGATCCGCGCCGTTCGCTCGACCTCCCCGCTGAACGCGCCGTTGAGCCGTCTCCAAAGACCCGGCTTTTCATCGGACTCAGCTTCAGCGCGATTGGCGATCACGACGGAGCTGCTTCTGGGCAACTGGGTGTCGATCTGTTCTTGAGTGAACTTCAAGTTCAGCGCGTCGCGAACCTGTTCCAGCTTCTCCAACTCCTGTCTATTCATCTGGTAGGCGCTGGTCTTTGGAGCCATGGCGAGGTTTGCCTCACGAGTTTCCTTCGTGGCCTTGTCGAGCGCTGCGAGGCTCGCCTCGATGGACTTCTTCCGGATTTCCAATCCCTCCGCGATGCCCGCCACTCGTTCGTCCGTCGCGAGCTTCAAATCTTCAACCTGCTTCTGCGCCGCCGCCAATTCGGGACGTGGGGTCGGATCGACGGTGACCAACCTCCCAAGTTTCGTCTCCGCCGCCTGCAATTGATCGTTGAGTTCGTTCAGCCGCGAGTCCGGCGCGATTTTGGGGAGCACGCGGCGACGCGCTTCCCGATCGAGACCACGCACCTCACCAAGCTGCCGCTCAAATTCAGTCACGGCGTCCTTGATTTGCTGGCGCTGCTTTTCCATGCGGCCAAGAGTCTCCGGCTCCAGAGTCGCTCCGAGCGAAAGAGCAGGTTCGGACTTCGTCGCGGCCGGAAATGGAAATGAAGGTTTGGCGGTCATGAGCGCAACGTCAGCGGCACTACGACGTTCTTCGAGCGCCTCGACCCGTTCTGCGGGTGGCGCAGGAATGGCGGCGCCGGTCGCGGGATCAACGGTGACACCTCGATCAGCGCGTGAGGCCCCTTCCATCCACGGCTCAGGCCGCGACAACGACGGAAGCGGGACCGAAGCTGTCGAGGCGACAGGCGGAATATTCACTTTGTAAAATCCGACGGGATCCGAGATCGGCTGCATTGAGTTCGCATTCGCCAATGAGCCGCTTCCATTCGTAAGCGCGAGCGTCCCGCCGTTGATCACGACGCCGCCCGCGTATGCGTTCGCACCATTCACCGAGACCACGCCACCTCCTGCACTCAAGGCGGTGGAACCGTCAGCCACCGGGCGCGGTGTGGACGTGGCACCAGCAATTTGAATCCGTCCATCGTCCCCAAGCGCCGTGCCACTGAAAGTTTTGCCAGCGACGGAATCCGTCACAAGCAAGGAGCCGGTCCCGGACTTGTTAAGGGACGGCCCGCTGCCACTCCCGATGACGAGTCCGTTCAAGTCCAGGCCGAAGCCGACTTCGCGTGCCGGCGAATTGCCCGACATTTCCCGAGTCACCGCGATTTCCAGATTCGCCCCACCGCCAAACACAGTATTTGGGCCGGCAGGCGATCCGCTCGCGCCCGCGGCGCGCTGGACAATCTGTCCGAGGCGCTCTTGAAAGACCGACGTGGGCTGCGCCGCGGGAGGCGCGCTTTCTTTCGTTGGCTGATCGTGACCTTCGGCTTTCGCCCCGTCGCGATTGAACCAGTCGAAGGCCACCGCGTTCGCACCACGCTGTCCGGCGAAAAGCTGTTGCACGTTTTCCGGTCGGCCTTCGGGCGGGTTGCTGGCCATCAGCCAGTAGTTGCCATATCCGCCGGCACCACCGGCACCACCGGAGGACGGAGACACTCCGAATTCCGTCGCTCCGAGACTCGTCATGTCACGGCGCGATGGGTCGGGGTCAACATTGTAGGTGCGGGCCACGAGCTTTTCGCCGGCTTCAGCCATCGGCTGGTTCGGCGCAGGCAGTTCAATGGCCAGCAAGTGCGGATGCTGCGCCGGAGTTGTTGGTTGGACCGATTCGGAAAGCGCAGGGAGGATGATTTGCGCAAGCTCCGTACGCTTGGAGTCGGACGCGCGGTTGTTTCGTTCAAGCGCCTCGGGAGCTTTCCGTGGGCCGACAGCGCTGTTCCTTTCCACGAATGCCCACTTTCCATCCGCCGACATTTGAGCGCGTTCACCGCGAGAGCCGCCGGAAGGTTGAGCGCCCGACAGACTGTGATATTGATTCCGAACTTGGCTCGCATCGAACTCAGCGATCGCAGGTTCTCCCACCCGCCCGACGACGTATGTCTCGCCTGCCAGAGGCGACGGGAGCGCGTTACCCCTGAAGTACGGTCGCAGATCGCCAGGCGTCACAAGGTCGTTCGCCGACTTGTGATGTTCCAAAGCCCACTGCTCCTTGGCACCTTCGATCTGCCGAAGGTTGTTGATGACGGTGTTGCGTTGGGCGGTCTGCCGGGCGCGAGTGAAATTTGGCAACGCAATCACGCTGGCGAGCAGCGCGACGGCGGCCGCCGCGGCCATCGGCATGAGCCATTTCAAATCGCGCGGCGTTCGTCGCGGCAACGCCACCGGCTTCATCGGCAAAGTCTTGAAATGCGAAAGCAGTTTCTCCCGGCGCTCATCGGAGAGGCGGAGCGGCTGCGGTTGCGCGGCGGCCGGGCCGGCGGGCGCGGCCACGGTTTCGCGGACCAGCGCGATGGTCTGCCGCAACTCGTCGTGGAGCTTCGCCAACGCGGGATCGGCGGCCAGTTCGCGACGGAGCGCGGCGGCTTCGTCGTCGGTGAGTTCGCCGAGCAGCAGCGCGGTGAGCCGGGCTTCGAGTTCGGCGCGCGGATTGGAAGTGGGTTCAGGATTCATGGCGTGACTCCGCTCCGGGCCAGTTCCCCGGCGATTTGTTTGAGCGCGTGGTGCAACAGGTAGCCGACATGCCCGGTCGTGAGTCCGGTGCGCCCGGCGATCTGTTTGTAGGAAAGGTTCTCGTCGAACTTGAGCCGCACGAGTTCCCGGCTGCGCGCGTCGAGGGTTTCGAGACCGAGGCGCACGAGGCCGATGTTTTCCCAGCGGGCAATCTGCTCGTCGGGCAGCGGCTCGGGATCGGCGGCGGTGTCCGGCTCGGATTCGCCGGGCGCGGCGGGCGGGTTGAGCGGGAGGAGTTTGCCAGAGCGGCGGCGGTGGTTGAGGGCGGCGTTGTGGACGGCGCGGTAGAGCCAGCGGCGCGGCTCGCGGACTTCATCGAATTGAACGTGCAGTTTCATGAACGCGTCTTGCACGAGCTCCTCGGCCACGCCGCGGTCGCCGGTCAGCCGCAGGGCGTAACCCAGGAGCGGCGATTCGAGCGCCGCGAAGAGCGTCTCGATGGTCTCCGGGGCCGACGGATCCGCGCTGGCTTGGTCTGTTGGCATCAAGGCCATGCTGGGCGAAGCGCCACTCCCGCGCTGGGGTTCATCCGCCATTCCGGCCTTTTGGTTTCACTGGAACATCGTGCTTCACGGATATGACACATGACGGTGCGATTTCTTAGACGGAAGATGCGCCTTTGTTGCTCCGGCCTTGATCTGGACATGGCGCGATTGATTGATTCCTTTGACGATTTCTCACCGAGTCGATCCTATGCTCGCCTCTCCAATAGATAAGAGGAAGGATACCGGGCTAAGAGCCTGGATTCCTTCCCTCTCCACGCCATTAGCTTCCGGATCTTTCGATCAGAAGCCGCGAGTGAGGTCGCCAGTCGCGCCCGTACCTTGGGCCAAGTGCGCCTGCCGGTGATCGGTTTGGGCACCAACCTGGAACTCGGTGCCGTCCTTTCGAAAGAAGCGGCTCTGCGCCTTTTGGAACACCTGGCGTTCTGGCATCCAGCTTAATACTCGAATCGGCATTGGGACATTGCATGGTGGAGCCACGACGACCGTAGGCCAAGTTCACAACGAAACCGTCTCATCCAGGCTGGCTGTTTCGGAAGCGATTAGAATCCCCGTGATCCCCCCACGGAACCATCGACTGTCGCGATCGTCCCGGGGTCCGCTTCGCTATTATTACCGCGAAGCGGCATGAAAATCCTCTCGTCTGAGTTTTCGGACAGTACGGCGGGTCGGGCACACGCCAGCGCGGCGACGTACGCGCGCGCCGCGGTCAGATTCCAGACCACGCATTCGAGATTGGCGCACGGTTCTTGCGGCAGGTCACGCGCCCGGCCAGGTCCAACTGGGTCCGGCTGCCGTCCTCGGCTCTCGGTGGAGAATTCGCTGATGCCCGTGCCGATGGCTTTGGCATGAGCCTCTTTGCGTGTCCAGCATCGAAGAAATGCTTCCGGACGCTGAGCGGCGCCGAGCGACTGCCATCGTAAATTCTCCGGCGGCGTAAAATATCGCGCGCCGATCTCCGCGGCGTCGCGGATGACGCGGAGCCGCTCAACGTCCACACCAACGGGCCCATCGCGCGAAATCGCGTACAGCGCCAGCCCGCAGGAGTGTGAGAGGCTGAAGTAATGCGGATCAACGGTGGACATCGTGATGCGCGGTTTTCCCCGCGGCCCGTAATCGAACTGAATCTTCGCCGGGTCAAGGTGCAGGTAGCGGCCAAGAATGATCCGCAAAAGTCCGCGCCGGATGATGAAACGCGCGCGGTCGCGTTCAAAATGGTAGCGGCACGCCCGCGTGCGTTCGTCCGCAGAGAGGATTTCGCTGAACTGCCGTTGATGCAAAAGCTGCGCATCCAGATTGGCGCGCCAGAGGTGAATGTCGCCGTAGGCAAGCGACGATTCCGCAGCGGGGCTTTCCCAAATCGCATTCAGCGAGAGGGCTTCGGCCGACGTGCTGTTTTCCGCTTCCAGGCAAGGGTCACGCGCGCAAGGCGGGTTCGGGAGTCTGGCCACGGACAGGCCGTTCAGAAACCACTTTTCCATAGTCGAGTTTGACGATGTGGTCGGCGAGGTGAAAATACTTCTCGTCATGGGTGATGACCACGACCGCTTTGTCGCGGGCTTTGAGTTCAGGCAGCAGTTGCTCGTAAAAGACCTCCTTAAACTGCGGATCCTGGTCCGACGCCCACTCGTCAAAAAGATAGAACGGGCGATCTTCCAGATACGCCGTCAGCAGCGCGAGGCGCTTGCGCTGACCGTGCGAGAGCGCAGTGGTGGAGAACGCACCGTTACGCACCTTGACCTTGTGGTCCAAATGCAGTTGGGCGAGGTAGCCTTGGGCACGATCATCGAGGCCCGCGTGCTCCAGTCCGAGCAAACCGTCGAAGACGAAAAAATCCGCGAACACGGCCGAAAACAACTGGCGGTAATCGTCCCGGTTTTCGTCGCGAACCGTCCGGCCGTTCAACCGGACCTCCCCGGTCTCCGGCGGGTAGAGGCCGGTGATGAGCTTGGCCAGCGTCGATTTGCCGCTGCCGTTGCCGCCGACGAGGAAGACCAGGTCGCCGGGTGCAAAGCTGAGGTGAACCGGCCCGAGGGTAAAATGGCTGTCGTCCTTCTCGTGGTTGTAGGAGTGGGTGACGCCGCGCAATTCCAGCCGCTCAAAGGACGCCTGGCCGTTGACGCGCGCCATCGGTGAGGCGTCGCCGGCGTGCCGGTTGAGCGCCAGGCCGAGAGCCTCGATTTTCTGCAAGGCGACGTTGGCCCGGCCGAACACGGAAAGACAGCCGAGCACGCCGGAGAGCGGACCCATCAGGAAGAGCACCGTCACCACGTAGCCGGTCAGTTCCTTCGGCCCGATGTGTTCGAGCGAGGGCAGCGCGAACAGGATCAGTCCGATGAGCGCAAACACCACGGCTTGCCCCCAGGTGTGCGCCAGGATGAATCGCGCTTCCGCCGCCACGTTGTGTTGCTGATAGGCCGCCGTGGTCACTTGAATGTTGTCTAAAAAAAACGCGCCGCGCCGGTTGCGGTGCAGCTTGAGTTCCTTGATGCCTTCGATCAATGCGCGGAAATGGGCGAACAAACTGTCCTCCGTCTCCCGGGCGCGCTGCAAATGCCCGAAGCCGCCCAGGATGAGCAGCCGGTAGCCCAGCGCGCCGACGAGCAGGAGGCCCAACATGCCCGCGAGCACGCGCCCCGAGAGCCAGCCGAGGTACGCCGCCCCGCCCAGCAGGATGGCGACGTTCACGGCGAACAACGGAATGCTCAACAGCGCCTGCGTAATGAACATGACGTCCTCCGTCAGCGCAACCATCAGGCGCGGCGCGCCGGTTTCCTCCAGCCGGCGCAGAGGAACATCGAGAATCTTGCGCACGAGATCATGCCGGAGACCAGCGACTGCTTCCTGCGTGAAGCGTGCGAGCAGATATTGCGAAACGAAATTGGAGAGAAGCTTCGCCACACCCAACCCGACAAAACACCAGATCAGCGCGGTCGTGGCCGCAGCGGGTCGGCTCAAGGTCGCGTTGGCCAGCGCGATCAGGCCGGCATTGCACGCGCCGCTGATCAACGCGGCCAGCGCCGTGAACAGCATCAGGCCGCGCGACGTGCGCAGGAGAAAGCGAACGAGCTTCATAGGGTTTTCGTCTCCGATCCGGCCGCCAGCGACTCACGCTGGCAACGCTTCAATTCCTCCGCCACCACCTCCACGTGCGGTTCCTCCAGGATGTTCTCGTGCGCGCCGGGAATGACGCGGACCGTCACGCCACCCCGGGCCAGTTCACCCCAACCGTACTGCGGATCAAACGAACAGAGCAGTTGATGCCCGCCCATGCGCAACAGCGTGACGCGGCCGGCGTAGGGCTGGGGCCGATATTTCAACAGCGCGTTGATGTGGGCCTCCCAGAGTTTTCGTTCCGCCCCGGGCTGCGCGGAAAGATCAACCAGTTCCTCCGCGTCCAGCGCGGCCTGCCCCGCACGGCCTGGGCGCAGCAGACGCCGCAGGATCTGGCCGAGTCGGCGCGCCCGCCAGCGGACGAAGTCGCGGCGTTGCTGTTTGCTCCAGTGGACGAAGCACCCGGCCAGGTAACAGAGGTTCCGCAGAAACTTCAGCATCCAGGCGGGCGTCCACGAGATGCGGGTGTAGCCGGTATTGGGGGGCGCACAGTTCAGAAGCGCAAGCAGCGCCACGTCCTCGCCCTGCGCCTCGAGTTGCCGCGCCATTTCGTAGGCGACGTTGCCGCCGAAGCAATAGCCGCCGAGGCAATACGGCCCGTGCGACCTGAACGCGCGCAGGTCGGCCACGTACTGCGCGGCCATTTCCTCGATGCTCGCGAACTCCTCCTGCCCGTTCACGCCGCGGGAGTTGAACGCAAACACCGGCTGGTCCAATCCGAGATGACGCGAAAGGTTCGTATAGCCCCAGAACATCCCGCCGCCGACGCCATGCACAAAAAACAGCGGTGGCTTCGAGCCGTTGGGTTGAATCTCCACGAGGCTCGAACCGGTGGCGGCTGGTTTTTCCGCGCGCAAGACGCCGGCCAGTTGCGCGACCGTGGGTGACTGGAATATTGCCGCCACCGGTAGCCTTCTCCCGATTGTCTTTTCGATGCGCGCGATCAAGCGCACCGCCATCAGCGAATGGCCGCCCAGATCGAAGAAGTGGTCCTCCACGCCGAGGGGCTGGATGCCCAGAACTTCTTCCCAAATTTTTGTCAGCGCCGTTTCCAGTTCGTCGCGTGGCGCGATGAATCTCCTCGTCGTCGCAACTGTCGTCCGGTCGGGTGAGGGCAGCGCGCGACGGTTCACCTTGCCGTTGGCGTTCAGCGGGAGCGACACCAGCGGCACGAATGCGGCGGGAATCATGTAGTCCGGCAGACTCTGCCGCAAATGTTCGCTCAATTCCCCGGCCGTTGGGGGTGTCGGCGCATCGCTGACGAAATACGCGGCGAGTTCTTTACCGTCCGCGACACCAGCGTGGGCCGTCACCACGCACGCACGCACGGCTGGATGCCGACTCAAGGTGCTCTCGATTTCGCCCAACTCGACGCGGAAGCCGCGAATCTTCACTTGATGATCCAAGCGGCCGATAAACTCGATGGTGCCGTCCGCCAGCCAGCGCGCGACGTCGCCGGTCCGGTAGAGCCGGGCGTCCGGTTTGGTGCTGAACGGATTCGCCACAAATTTTTCCGCCGTCAACTCGGGCGCGTTGAGATAGCCGCGCGCCAAGCCATCTCCGGCGATGCACAATTCGCCCGGCACGCCGATGGGCACCGGCTGCAACTGTTCGTCGAGCACATAGACCTGAGTGTTTGCAATCGCCCGGCCAATCGGAATCGAGCGCCCGTCCGGCAGCGGCAAGGTGATGCGATGACAGCACGTGAATGTTGTGTTCTCGGTCGGCCCGTAGCCGTTGATCAATTGGCAGCCGGGCAAATTCTCCAGCGTTTTCCGCACCTGCGGCACCGACAAC
>DATDFH010000403.1:0-2579 GCA_036522715.1 Verrucomicrobiia bacterium | reverse complement strand
ACCGCGGCGGAGGCTACGGATATGGTGGCCATCGAAGCGATTTCCCTTACCGCGGCGAGTTGAATGAATTCGACGTGCTCGGTGTGGATCGCGACCAGTCCGTGACTGACGCGGACATCGCGAAGGCGCTCGACTCGTCAGGCCGCGTGAAGGTGCGTCGCGGCAACCCGATCCTTCTGATTCAATCCGGCGCGGCGTTCCCGGATGACCCGATGGTCAGCGAATTGAACCACTTCGTCAGCGTCGTGCCATTTTCCGGTGTGCCTGCGGACGCGCGGCGCACGGACGCAAGCCAGGAGAAGGAGGCGCACCCGAGCTATGGCAAATCACTCCGGTTGGCCGCCGCCAAAGGTGGGTGTGAAACCATTGTGTGCTACTGGGGCGTGTTGGAATCAGCGCGCCAGGATTTGGGGAGCAAGACCATTTCATGGGTGCCGATCATTGGCGGCGCGGTGCCCGACGAGAAACAACTCATGCGCATCCGGCTCAAAGTTTCGGTGATTGACGTGCGCACGGGCAACTGGTCGGTGTTCTCGCCCGAGCCCATCGCGGACAAGGCTGTGAGCGGCTCGTATCGTCGTGAAATCTCCGATCAGGCGCAGGTCGAAAAGCTCAAGCAGAAAGCCTATGAAACGGCCGCCAAGGATTTGTTGCGGATTTACGGGAGTTGAGCGACGAACAGAACGTAGGCGAGCTTACTCCAACCCGCGGTCGGTCAGTTCGTCCTCATCCAAGCCGAGGTAGTGGCCGAGTTCGTGCAGGTACGTCGTGTGAACTTCGTCGCAGAAAATTTCTTCGTCCCCGTCGGCAAAGTCCCAGAGGTTTTCGAGAAACAAAATGATTTGCGGCGGCAGCGGGGAGGCGGTTTGTTCCTCATCCTCAAACGCCGGGCCGGTGAACAAGCCGAGTGAATCCGGCTCGATGCCGTCAGCGACGAGGCCGGCGTTGGGCACGCGCTCGAAGGTGACGGGCAGTGGCTTGGCCCGCTCACGCAGCGGAGCAGGCAATTCGGCCAGCGTGGCTTCGACTTCGGCCAGCGCCAGAGCGCGCAGCTTCTTCCAATCGGCTTTCATCGCCTGAAGTTCAGCCGCGCCGACGGCTGCGCTTGAACGCTCGTAACGCCTCGGGGTTTTCCTCGAAGAACTTCGCCAAGTCCGCCAGCATCTCGACGGTAGCCGGGCTGAGGTGATGCTCGATGCCCTCGATGTCGAGCCGTTGCGTGTCCGCATCGAGACCAAAGAGGGAAAAGAAACGCGAGAGCGTGGCGTGACGGTTCTGGATTTTGCGGGCGACCTCGCGGCCTTTGTCGGTGAGGACGAGGCCGCGATATTTTTCGTACTTCACGAAGCCCGCGCGCCCGAGCTTTTGCACCATGCTGGTCACGGACGCCTGCCGCACCTTCAGGGAAGAAGCGATGTCCACCACGCGGGCGTAACCCTTGGCCTCGATCAATTCGTGGATGCGTTCGAGATAATCTTCCGCGCTCTGACTGGGCGTTGGCGGCGTCGGCATGACGCGCTGATTAAACAAGTTTTTCCTCCGGGCGCAAGAATTGTGGCGCGATCGGGAGCATTATTTCGGAGATGCCGTCCAATCCCGCGTGAACTGAAACGAAGAACATCTTGCCATGAAAACAATCATTCGCCTTTTCCTCGCCGGCTTGCTGGCCGTCACCGCCCGGGCTGCATCCGACAAGTCCGACCGATCCGACGCTTCGAAGAAACCCGCCAAGCCGCGCATGGAAGTCTGCTTCGTACTCGACACCACCGGCTCGATGTCCGGGCTGATCGAAGGCGCGAAGCAGAAGATATGGTCCATCGCCAACGAGATGATCAGCGCCAGGCCGACGCCGGACATCCGCCTTGGCCTCGTGGCCTATCGCGACCGCGGGGACGAATACGTCGTGAAGGCTTTCGATCTGACCAACGACATTGACGCGGTCTATGCGAACCTGCGCAGTTTCGCCGCAGCCGGCGGCGGCGATACGCCCGAGTCGGTGAACGAAGCGCTCAACGAGGCGGTGACGAAGATGTCGTGGAGCGGCGACCGGGGCGTTTTGAAAATCATTTTCCTCGTCGGCGACGCGCCGCCGCACATGGATTATGCCAACGCGCCGAAGTACCCGGAGGTTTGCCAGGCAGCGATGAAGAAGGATTTGATCGTCAACACGGTTCAGTGCGGGGCGATTGCGGAAACAGCGCCGGTTTGGAGGGAAATCGCGAAGCTGAGCGAGGGCAGTTATGTTGCGATCGCTCAGGAAGGCGGCATGGTCGCGGTCGCAACGCCGATGGACGCGGAACTGGCGGAGTTGAATCGCAAAGTAGGCGCGACGCTGGTGGCCTACGGCGGCGAGCGCTTGCGCCGTGAAGTGAGAGCCAAACAAGCTGCCTCCGAGGCCGCGCCCGCCGCGGCGACGGCCGACCGGCTTTCTTTCAACATGAAGTCCGGCAAGACCGTGCAGGGCGAAGGTGAGTTGCTGGACACCCTCGCGAGCGGCTCGTTGAAAATCTCCGACCTGAAGAAGGACCAGTTGCCGGCCGAATGGCAAAAGCTCGACGAACCCCAACTGAAAGCGGAGA
>DATDFH010000402.1:0-9419 GCA_036522715.1 Verrucomicrobiia bacterium | reverse complement strand
GGAGATCTGCAGCGTGGCGTTGCTGTTGATGTTGACCGTGTTGTTGCCGCTGCCCAGGTTGGCGGTGGCGCTGATCGCCAGCGTCCCCCGGTTGACACTCACGCTGCGCCCCGTCCCCCCAAAAGTGTTCACGCCGGTGAGTTCGATTGTGGAATTCCCGGTCTTGACGAGGTCGTTTGAGCCGCTGATCACACCGGCGAGTGCGACGAGGCCGGAGCCGTCGCCGCCCAACGTCGTGGTCGCACCGAGGGCGATGTTGTTGCTGATCGCCACGGCGCCAGAATTGTCCTGACTAAGCAGTGGGCTGCCATAAGCGCCCGCTGAAAACTGGAGTGCGTTGCCGGTGATGAATATCCGGTTTGAGGAACTGCTGTTCAGCGAGAGTCGGTTGACCAGGAAGGTTCCCGCGAAATTGTTCGAGGCCGCATAACTGGCGCCACCCGTCGCGTTGAATTGGATGAGCGTGTTGGAACCGCTGGACGGAGCGGCTGGAGTCCAGTTCCCACCGGCATTCCAGACACCGCCGTTTGAATTGGTCCAGATGTTGAAGACAACGACTGCAGTCAGAGCCGTGGCGCTGTTGTTGGAACCATCGTAGTCAACTTCGTTGGCGCTGACCGACGCCGAATTCGCGATCGCGCCCGTCGTGCCATTCGCGCGGACGACAAGACTGACTGTGGCCGAAGCGTTGGCCGAAAGGGGGCCGAGGTTCGCGACCACCGCGGAACCTGTGTTGGTCGTCGAGCCTTGCGAAGTGGAGGCGCTTACGAAATCCGCGCCGGTGGGAAGTGGATTCGTGACCACGACGCCAGAGGCCGCCGCCGGTCCCCGGTTCTGAACCGTGAACGTGTAGGTGACGTTGTTGCTGACGACGACCGGATCCGGCGACGCGGTCATGGACGCAGCCAGATCTGTGAGCGTGGAACCAAGACAACACGTGACATTCGACGCGGCGATGGTCAGGGACCAGTTCCCGATCGTGCCGAAATCGGCGCCTGCGTGATCGTTCACAAACAGTTGCCAGGTGCCGTTGGGATTGATGCCGTTGAAAGCCGAGAGGTTTGTAAGGTAGGGGCCGGCCGGTGCGTTCGACGGGAGGTTGAACGCGCTGCTGCTGTAGTTCGCGGGCCGAAACGTACCGGAAGAGATTTGCGATCCGGCTGGAATGATCTGGGCCGCCGAATCATCAAACGTGAGGTTTACGTTGACGATGTCAAAGCCGCTTCCGGCTGAACTCATGAGCATGACCTTCTGCCCGCCAGGGCTGACCAACAGGATGTCCACGTCCGCGGGATACGTGTGCGAAATCCCGTTCACCGACGCCGTCACCTTGGTGACATTCCCGGCGAAACCCGAGATGGCGATCGTGGACGGATAAGGCGTCGCTGGTGCGGCGTCGTTGATCGTGATCAAGCTGGAGTTCGTGAACGAGTTCGTGCCAGCCGTGATCGAACCAAGCGGAAGAGAAAAAGAAACCGTGCCGAGGTCGGCCGCGCCGTCTTGCAACTGGAAGGCCGCCGGTACGGTGCTACCGCAGGCACCGTTCGGACGCAGAGCGAACGACTGCCCGACGGCGGCGCCGCCGCCCAGCAACACTCCGTAAGTCTGTGGGCCGCTCAACGGCGTGATCGACGCGGACGGCAACAATGTCGCGACCAGGTTGGTGGTGTTGCCCGGCCCGGTGTTCTTCAGGAAGAACTGAACCGTCACGGTTTCTCCCGGGTCAATCGCCCCATTCGTCGGCACACAGCTCTCCGAGATCAACGCGGTGACGTCGGTCACAATCGCCGCAGGCGATTCGGCGGGAACGAAGCAGACGAGAGGGAACACAATCGCCGCGAGGAGGGTTTGGCGCATGGATCGGGATCGGTTTTGCGTGCGGCGTCCAAGCTCCTGTCCTGCAGACCGACTTGGTCTGAGGAAAGAACACGGGTCTGGCGGAAGTCTAGTAAGCGTTCCTTCGCTGCCAATCAAGTCCAAATAGCGGGACGCGGCGGATGATTGGTTTGGACTGGGTCGCTGACGTGTAAACGGCAGATGAAAGGGACGGCGGTCAGCGTGCGGCTTCGCACTCCGCGACCTTCATCACGTAGAATTCGTTCGTAAGCAGGCCCTCTTCAAAGAGGAGCTTGAGGTCCCGCAGTCGGCTGGCCACTTGCCGTTTGGTGAATTTGGGCGCGTCGCCCTCCTTGCCAGTTGCAGCAATCTTGGCTTGGACGGCGAGCGCGGTCGGCATCAGGGGGACGCGTTTGGGGGGCAGTTTGTAAGTCTGGTTGAAAATCTCCACCCTGAGTTCCGTTGCCGGAACCAGATGCCGCCACAAGAACGCCTGCATCCGGTCTTCGGCGGGAACTGCTTCGTGGACGACATCGCGGCCTTCGATCCGCGCGGTTCCGGCGATGGACGCGCTGAAATTGATCGACTCCTTCGCCGGCGCCCAGGCGGCCCTGAGTGTCAGTTGCGCCACCTGTTGCGTGCCCGTGAGCGAAACGGTGGACGACGAGATTCCCATCGGCGCGTTCATCAAGCTCACGGATATCGGACCGGTGAAACCGTCCTTGCGGATGACGTGAATGCTGACGTTCGCAGAGGACTTGCCGCGGAGGGACACACTTGACGGCACGACGCGCAGCGCGAAATCCGGTTGCGGCGTGCTGATGCGCAGGCGGTAGCCATACTCCTCGCCGCCGCTGCGCGCGGTGTCGCCGAGATGGGCGTAATATTTTCCGTCGGCGGGCAGCGTGACCATGAGATACGAGTCTGCGTGGTGCGTATTCACGCCGGCTCCCGCGTCCTCGCGATCATCATTGAATGCGAGCACCGCACCGGCCGCGTCGGTGATCTTGAGGATGGAGTCCAGCGGTGAATCGAGCCGGCGCGCGAAAACTTCCGCGACGATGGTCTCGCCTTTCCGACCGGCGAACTCAAACACGTCCCAATCGTCTGGCTTGTCGATGCGTCCGTTGACGATGATCGGAAGTGCGACTTTCTGCGCGTGCGCCGGGTCGTTGTTGGATTCCACCTCGGCGCAATCGGGCAGCCGGTCCAACGCGAAGGGCACGCGGTTGGAGACGACTTGTTTCCGCTTCGCCGCGAGCAGTTGAATCCCCGCCCCGGCGTCCCCGGCGGGCGGGGTCAGTTCGGCTTCGTCGAGGTTCCAGCCTTTCATCGTGATCTTCGCCGCGTCGCCGACGCGACCGCCGAGCGGGAAGATGCTCGTCACGAACGGCAGCTCGCCGATCGTGATGCGATACACAAAATCCTCGCGCCCGCGGTAGATGCTGTCGTGGATTTCGAACACGTATTCGCCGTCTTTGGGCACTTCATAAAAGATCGTCGGATCGGGCTTGAAGCGGAAATCGTCGTCGTAGGCCACCTGTTTGCCGCTCGTGTCGTAGAGCGCGAGCACGGGTTGAATCCAGCCGGGAACTGCGTCCGCGATGTAAGGAATGAGCTGGCGGCCCAGCGCAGAGATCACGAGCCGCTGGCCTTCGCGCGCCTCGAAGCGGTAGCGGTCCACGTCGCCGGAAGCGATCTGGCCGTTGACCGTGCAGGGTGCTTTGATGCTGACTTCGGCCTCCTCGGCTGGCCGTTTGCGAAGGGCCTGCGCCTCCTTGCCGAGCACCTGAACCTCGCAGGTGTTCATCGGCTTGCGCGAGATTTCCGGGAGCTGACCAACGTGGAACATCATCGGATTCGAAACTCCCGACGGCGTACCCAGCCGGATCTCGCGCTCACCGGGCTTGGCGTCCGGGGCCATCGTGACTTCGATGATCGCAATGTTGGCGATCGAAACGCACGCGGGCCGGTTGACGTAACTGGTCATGCGTTTCTCGATCCGCGTCTTGAGCAATTGTGTCGCTTCATCCTTTCCAGCGGAACCCTTCGAGCCTTTGGACGCGCGCCTCAACTCACCCATTTGCTCACGCAGGAGCGTCATGTCCTGCGGGGTGAGCCGGCGATAGTACTCCAGCACCCGGGCCTTCACGCCGGTGCCGGTGACAATCACGTTGTTGACGTCCTCCAAGCCCTGGCCGCCGACCTTGATCTGAAACGTCGTGCCCTGCTGGCCGCCGGCGGGATAGACGAACCCGATGTAAGGCCGGCCTTGCGCGTGGGCGGAGGATGTCATCGCCAGCCAACTGGCCAGTCCGAAAATTGGAAGCAGCGGGAATCGTTTCATAAGACGTGTGGTGGCGCTGCGTCGCGCTCGTTGGTGTTTGCTACATGATCTCGGTTAAAAGTCCGGCGGACTTCACGCCTTCCGCAGCGGAAGGCAACACGTGGGCTTCGAGGCCCATGGGATGCGGCAGCTTGGCGCTCGCGTCGATGCCGGCCAGTTGATAGATGCTGCCGAGCAAATCCACCGGATACACTGGCCGATCCTTCACGTCCTCGGCTTTCGCGTCCGACGCGCCGACGACGTGGCCGCCCTTGAACCCACCGCCGGCGACGAGTGCAGTGAAGACGGCCCCGTGATGATTGCGGCCGCCATTCCACGGCGGCTGCCAGTCGATCTTCGACCCGCGTCCGAACTCGCCGCAGCACCACACGAGTGTGCTCTCCAAGAGGCCGTGATCTTTCAAATCCTGGAGCAGCATCGCGAGACCCTGATCGAGTTGCGGCGTCTGCCGCTGCATGGTTTGGAAGTGATTGCTGTGCGTGTCCCAGCCGCCGGGGTAGTTGATGACAATGTATGGCACGCCGGCTTCGACCATGCGCCGCGCGACGAGGCAGTCCTGTCCGAACGTGTGGCGACCGTAGCGATCGCGCAGTTCCGGTTTTTCCTTCGAGAGATCGAAGACATCTTTGCCCTCACCCAAGATCAATTCATACGCCTGGCGCTTTGCGTCCTCCGAGGCCGCCAACTGCGGATTGTCCGTCATCGTCTTGCCCATCGTGTTGATCTTGTTGAGCAATTCGCGACGCGCCTTTTGACGGTTGTCGGTGATGCCGCGCGAAACGATCCCTTCCACTTCGAACCGGTCCGCGTTCGGATCGCCGCCGGTGGCAAACGGTTTCAGCTTCGGCCCCAGAAAGCCTTCTTCCGAGAAACGTCCCTGCGGCTGCGTCAGCACCACGTAGGGTGGAAGGAAGCCTTTGTATCCGGCGCTCTTGAAATACGAAAACACGGCCCCGACGCTCGGATACGCCAACCGCTCGCCGGGCGCGTGCGCGGTTTGCACGAGATACGCCGCCGTCTCGTGACCGTTGTTGCGATGCGTCATGCTGCGGATGAGCGAGTATTTGTCGGCCTGCTTCGCGAGGTTCGGAAACCACTCGCTGACTTGAATCCCGTCCGCGTTCGTCGCGAGCGGCGCCTTGAGCGGACCGTTGTAGTCGTAGCCGGCGTCCGGTTTGGGATCCCACGTATCCGAATGCGACATGCCGCCCCACAAAAAAATCTGGATGACCGATTTCGCCTTCGTCTTGATCGGCGCAATGGGAAGGGCCTTCACCGGCGGCGACGCGGGCGCGGCACCGAACGCGCGGTTGTTGGCGAACAACATCCCCGCCGTGCTGAAGAGGCCGATCCGCACGGCTTCCCGCCTCGACATCGGCAGGCTCAGGGTCATGCCCATCAGGTTTGAAAGGTTTTGGTTGTTCATGGTCTTGCCTTTCTCGTAGTCGGATGCGGTTCAGTGTCGGTAGAGAAACTCCGCGCTGTTGATCAACGCCCATGCGATGTCCACCCAATCGTCGCGACGCTTTCCGGCCGGCGCGGTTCCGGCCTTGCCCGATTTCGGCGTCGCAACAGGCGCGCCGTATTCCTGCGCGCTCTTCACTTCCTCAGCCGTCGGATAGCGCGACAAGATTGTCAGATAAAGCTGCTCGACGATTTCGGCGTCGGGCCGCTTGGAATCAAAAATCGCCTTCAGCTTCGGGCCTTGCTCCAGCTTGCGCTGGATGTGGCTCGAATTCAGCAGGTGAAGCGACTGGGCGGAAAGCACCTTGTTGTTGCGTTCGTTTTCCATTCCAGTCGCGCGCGCCGACCGCCCGAACAACGCGAGGAACGGACTCGTGATGCTGCCATCCGCCAGCGCTATCGCCGGCGTGTCGGCCGGGATGTAAGTGAATGGCTCCGGAATCGGACTCGTGTAAAGCTCCGACGTGCCGGTGACCTTGTTGATCGCGTCGATCAACACCTCCGCGTCCAGCCGGCGCAGCGGGTAGCTGGAAAAATTCGCCTCAGCTTGAGCGCCGGCGGGCTTCGCCTGCGACGCGAGCTGATAGGTCTTGGAGTTCAGGATCAGTCGATAGAGGTGCTTCAGGTCGTAATTGCTCGCGACGAGTTCCTTCTCCAAGAACGCGAGCAACTCCGGATTGCCCGGCGGGTTGGTCTCCCGGATGTCGTCGGCCTCGTGGATGATGCCGCGGCCCAGAAGCCACGACCAAACTCGGTTGGCGATGTTGCGGGTGAACCAAGGATTCTTCGGAGCAATCAACCAATCGGCGAACAGCTCACGCGGATCACGGTTCGGCGGCAGTTGGATCTGAGTTCCATCAGGGAAAGTCGCAATCGTAGGCGCGACAGCGTTCGGCGCGGACGTCGGAACTTGCGCCGCCGAGTTGGTCGCCCGCGAGCTGTTCAGCGGATCCCAGAAAACGATTTCCTCCTTCCACTCGCGCGAAGGCTTGTAACCGATCTGCGAGAAGAAACCCGCCAGGCCCGCCAGTCTGGCCGGCGGCCAGTTCTCCGCGCGCGTGCCCATGAACGTCAACGCCACTGTGCTCGCGATGCCTTCCGGCGTTCGGTTCTGCATCGCGCGGTAGAAGTTCGCCGGGCCGACGCGGAAGTTGCTGCCGCTCGACGTGAGTAACTCACGGACGAACTTGTCATACGGCTTGTTCCCGGCGATGGAGGCGCGCACCCAATGGTGATACGCCTGCGCCGCATTGGGCCAGAGGTTGATGGGAAACTCCGCCTTGATGCGCAGCAGGTCGCCCCATTTCATCGCCCAATAATCCGCGAACTTCTCACGCTCCAGCAGACGGTCGATCAAGGCGCGCCGCTTGTTCGGCTCGCTGCTCGAAATGAACGCACCCGCCTCTTCCGCCGTGGGCAGTGTGCCGATGACGTCCAGATACGCCCGCCGGACAAACACCGCGTCGGTGCAAACCTCGGCCGGCTGAACGTGCAGATACGCAAGCTGGCCGAGGACAAAGTCGTCGATGCAATTGCCCGTGAGAGCCGGCCGGGCGGCGGCACTCGCCGGTTGAGAGACAGCGGTCACCTGCGCCGGTTTCTTCGGCGTCAAATACCTCCCAGCCGCTGCAAGCCCGACCACGACTACCGCTCCTGCGACCACAAACACCCGAAACCCAACGCGACGAAACCAACCAACGCGTTCACAGGTTTCGTTCGCGGTCGTAACTTGAACCGTCTCCTCAACAGCCGCCTCGACTTCCGGTGGTTCGATGACTTGGAATTCATTCATAGGCTGTTCACGATGGTTTGCCGGTTTTCAGACTTCCCATCCCGTCGGCGAATCCTGAACGAAGCCGTTCGCGCCGCTGCCAGAAACCTGACCGTTGTGATCGAGCGCTGAGAAGGCGACGCCCTCGATCTCCACCAGCAGGTCCGGCCGGCAAACGTCGGCGTGCGCGTAGATCGTTGGCAATTGCCCGAGCCTCCGCTCGCACACCGCGCGGCACTTGAGATAATCCTCCGGTCGCTTGACATAGACGCGCACCTTGGCGAGGTCGCGCAGCGTGGCGCCGCCGCCGGGCACGCCATAACGCGCCAGATTGGCGGCTGAGATCAGGCATTCGATGTTGTCGAGCGTCTGGCGCGTCTGCCGCTCGATGTCGCCGAGATGGCGCGTCTCGGAGTTCACGATGCTCGCCGTGCCGGAGATCCACGTCGTCATGTAGTTGCCCAGCAGCACGACCATGGCGCGGGAAAACTTCGGACTTTTGAGTGAGAACTTTTGCTCGTAGCGATAGGACGGCGTTTGCAGCGGGTTCTCCAAGGGCAGCAATCGCACGTCCTTGCGCGATGTTTGAAGTGCGAGGCAACTGGTCGTCAATCCGCGCCCCAAAGTGCCGATGCCCGTGCTCGCAGGATAAAATCCATTCCCCGCATGGTGCGCGAGGCCGTTGCTCCCGAACTGGACGTTCTCGAAGAAATCCGTGCGACCGCGATTGAGCTCGCGATAGCGCTCCGTGCCGCCTTCGTCCGCCGTGATGCCGCCTTGATACAGCCAGGTCCGCACCACCTCGTTGAACCCGACTCCGGCGCCGGCGAGTACTTCGCGCATCCGGTCGAATGCCTTCACCGTCTGTGCGTACGCCGTCGGCACGGAGGGCGAAACGCCCGCGCAGTGAAACCACTTGATCCCATCGTAAGCCACCGTAACGAGATTCTGCGCGGGGAACTGCACGTCCACCTCGGTTCCGCCGACCGCCCACGCCTCGACCGCCAGCGCCGCGCCGCAACATGGCGGCTGCGGAACGAAATTTGTCACTGGCATCTTCGCGCCATAATATGCCTGGAACAGCAACCGGCATTCTTCCACGTCTTCCGGGCTGCGCAGGAACACCGTCTGGATGGTGACCGACATCGCATCGGGCTGCCGTTGGAGGACTCCGTCGATCGTGCTCAACACTTCGCAAGCCTGTTCAGCAAAGCTCCCGCGCGACTTCGGCGCGATGGTCAGCGCGATGCGCACGGCCTTGTTCAATTCGACGATCGCGTGCCGCTGGTCCCGCAGCGGCGGCAGGATCGCGAGCGGCGGCGACTTCAGCCGCGTGGGCTGCCCATTGAGGGCGGCGTGGCCCAGCAGGCGTTTGTACGGTTGGAGGGGGTTGGTTTTGGTTGGAACCTCAGTCTTCATAAGTTTCCGGTTTACAGTTCAACAGCCTTGATTGAGCAACGCGGGCTGCTGGTATGTATTTCGACGAATGCCTCCAAACGGCGGACTCCACCGATTTTTCCCTTTCCTCTCCCTTCTTGGCCAATCGCGCCTAATGCGACACATCAGCGCCGGACCCGCCTCGCACTGCACCCGCGATCAGCAACTCACTTCACCGGCTCAAGAGTTTTGAGCCAGGCCTGATAGTCCTTGCGCAACTCCGCGGCGGATCTTTCGGTCGGCGGAAATTTCTTCATCAACAGGGCGATCTGGTCTGACGACAAGCCGCGGGCGCGCCACCAGTTGGCGTCGGTGAAGTCCGCGTCCTTCAAATTGACCCGCGTGAGCCGCGTGAGCGAAAGGTTCGCCTCCTTCAGGACGGCCGCTTCGAGGCTCGCTCCATTCAAGTTCGCGGCGGCGAGGTTCGCGCCGGTCAGATTTGCCATCAGCAGAAAGGAATCGGACAGATCGGCGGCGATAAGCAGCGCGTTCTGCGCCTCAGCCTGTTCGAGAATCGCGCCGCGAAGGTTCGCGCGGCGCAACTGCGTGCGCTTGAGCTGCGCC
>DATDFH010000401.1:0-4843 GCA_036522715.1 Verrucomicrobiia bacterium | reverse complement strand
AGCTCTACGTCCGGAATGGGAAATGAGGGGCGCGCCAATCACTTTGTCCTCTCTTACTAAGAACCTCGTCGCGACTTGGGGTGATGCTCGCGCGCTTCGGGTGTTTGCTGCTTTGCGGGCCTGCGCCTTTGCGATTAACTGCGGCCATGCGCGTGTTGATCGTCGGATGCGGTTACGTGGGCGTTCCGCTCGGGACGGAACTCGCGCGGCTTGGGCATGAGGTTTTTGGCCTGCGGCGCTCGGCGGGTGGCGAGGACGCGCTCACCAGCGCGGGCATCAAGCCGCTCGTCGGCGATGTGACCAAACTCGAAACTCTCGGGGCGCTGCCAGGACCGTTCGATTGGGTCGTCAATACGGTGTCGTCGAACAAGGGCGGCGTGGAGGAGTATCGCGGCGTATTCCTCGACGGCACGCGCAACCTCATCGACTGGCTGGCGCAGACACCGCTCAAGAGATTCGTATTCACCAGCAGCACGAGCGTTTACGGGCAGACCGATGGTTTGGTGGTGAAGGAGAGCAGCCCGACGATTCCGTCGAGCGAAACGAGCAAGCTGCTTGTTGAGACGGAGAATCTGCTGCTGAATGCAGCGCGCGAGCGGAAGTTTCCCGCGGTCATCCTGCGTGTCGCGGGAATTTACGGGCCGGAGCGCGGACATTTGTTTCAACAGTATCTCAAGAACCAGGCGCGCATCGGGGGCAAGGGCGAGCGGATCATCAACATGATTCACCGCGACGATCTTGTGGGCTGCATCATCGCGGCGCTCAAGAACGGAAGGCCCGGCGAAATCTACAACGCCGTCGATGACGAGCCGGTGGCGCAACTGCATTTCTTCCGCTGGCTTTCCGAGACGCTGGGCAAGTGGATGCCGCCCTTCGCGACCGATGAGGAGGACACGCAGCGCAAGCGTGGCCTGACGAACAAGAAGGTCAGCAACCGAAGGTTGAAAATGGAACTGGGCTGTCAGCTCAAGTATCCAACGTTCCGACAGGGTTACACCGCGGAGATCAGGAGGCTTGAGAGTGAAGGACAGCTCGACGTGACCCTGGAATCGCGCGAATACCTGCGCGCCGGGACGGATGAGGTGCTGGAGTAGTTTATGTAGGAGCCGCCGTCAGGAGGCTCACTTTGAAATCCACCAGGAGATGGAGCCTTCTTACGTCGGCTGTTACGAAGGGATCAGCCAATGCGGAAGGAGATGCGCTGGATCATCTCGCGACCAAAACTGTTCTGCATCCGGTCGAGGATTTCCTTGCGGCGATAGCGCACGATTTCGCAGTGCCACACGGGGCTGTCCACGCTGACGAAGAGCGTGCCCTTGCGCACACCGGTGGGTTGCGCGTGCGCGGTGAGCGTCGGATCGATGAGGCTGTTCCAGACTTTCCCGATCTCGGCTTCGGCGCGGCGGCGGTCGAGGCCGAGGCGGCTGAGAGTCTGGTTGACCAGTGCGCCGACGGCCTTCGAGTTGTCCGCGCGGGCGATGGCAATGGGTGTCGCGTCCACGCCGCGCCATGCGGCGAGCACGCTCTCTTTCGCAGAGCGCTTGGGCGGACCGATGGGCCGGATGCGGACGAAGGGTTTCAATTTTCTGATTTCGAGTTTCGATTTGCGCAGGTCGTAACGCCGCGCAGTGAGGAAGACTACAAAATGGAAACTCGAAACTTGAAGCTCAAAGTTTCGCCGAGCGTTCATGGAGCACCAGCACGCCGTGCGGCGGGAGGTCGTAGTTGCCGGTGAAAGTGCTGCCGGTGAGGAAATCATGCATCGGCTTGTAGAAGGTGATGCGCACGGGCGAACTCTGGTGGTTGAGCAGGAAATAAACCTTCGCGTCGTCACTCTGGCGCATGCTGACCTCGATGGTGTCGGGCACTTTGAGCAGCGGGACGAGGCTGACCAACTGGCGCAGCCACGTGATGAGGTCGTAATAAAACGGCTGGTGGCTGGATGTGCCGATGTAAATTGCCCGGCCGCTGCCGAAGTTGTTCATCGTGATCGCCGGCTGGTTTGCATAGAAATCCTTCGCGTAAACCCCGAGGACCTGGCAGCCCTTCGGCTCGATGAGATCGCACCACAGTCGCGCCGGGTGCAGGTGCGTGGTGGGAAACGCTCCCTTGAGCACGAGATGGTTCTCCTCGCTCGGCGCGAGCACGTCGAACTCGCGCACCTCCATGCCGAACAGATCGGTGAGATTGTGCGGGTAGGCGGTGTCGGGGGCGATGTTGTGCTCGTCCACGATGCCGGTGTTGCAGGTGGCGACGAGCGTGCCGCCGTTCTGGACGTAAAGCTTGAGGCGGTCGGCCTCGCCGCCGGCCAGCAGATGGAGTGAGGGCGCGATGACCAGTTTGTATTTGGAGAGATCCTCGGTGGGGCGCGCGAATTCCACGAGCATGTTGCGGCCGTGAAAGGCGTTGTAGAAAAGCTGCACGTGGTCACGCAGGTGGAAAAACTTGTTCGGCTGCATGGGCAGCTTGAGCGCCCATTCGTTTTCGTGGCTGTAAAGGATCGCGGCGTCGGCGACGAACCTCGTGCCGCGCAACGCAGGGGCGAGCAGCTTGACCTCCTCGCCGATCTGGCTGATTTCGCGATAGACGCGATTGTCGCCGCGGCCGTCGTGGGTGAGGACGCCGCCGTAAAATTTTTCCGAACCGATGCGCGGCTGGCGCCAAAAGAAATAGAGCACGCCGGTGGCGCCGCGGGAGAGCAGTTGGTAGGTGAACAGCCGCACCACGCCGGGCCGCACGAGGGAATTGACCTCCTGCCAGTTGACCTGCCCGGCCTTTTGCTCGATTACCCAGAAGCCCGGATCTCCGTCGGGCGTGCGGATGTTTTCCTTCTTGAGCGAGCGGAGCATGTCGATCTCCATCGCATTCTCGGCGGACTTGTGCTTGACCGTGGCGTTGCTGTCCACGGAGATGAAGTCCAGCGCCTCAGCCATGTCGAAGTGGTCGAAGTGCCGCGTGAGCGCGCGCAGGTTGGTCGTGACCGGTGCGTCGGGCGTCAACTCGCGGAGGAGATCGGCCTGCATTTTCACGAAGGCCACACACGTGTCACTGGAGAAGCGCATCCAGTCGAGCATCAACGACGGGTTGTGGACGGTGGGCGCGTGCATCGGCATCGGCACGTCCTTGAAGCGCGCGACCGTCTGGCCCCAGAAACGCAGGCCGAGCATTTCGTTGAGGCGATCGACGGTCTGGTATTTTGCTTCGAGCCAGGCGTGCCAGTCGCGCTTGGTTTCCTCGTTGAAGGAGAACTCGGTGCCGTGTCCGCCGACGCCGTTGTCGATCTGCCAGGCGATCAACTGCGGGTGGCGGCCGAGCTGTTGGGCCAGCGCGGTGACGAGCTTGCGGCAATAGCTCCAATACACGTCGCTGTTCATGCAGTAGGCGTGGCGTGTGCCCTCGTGCAACGGCTGGCCGCGTTCGTCGAGCGGGAGGATTTCCGGATGTTGTCTCGCCAGCCAGAGCGGCGGCGCGGCCGTGGGTGTGGCGAGCACCACCTTGATGTCGTGCATCTTCATCACGTCCATCGCGCGCTGCATCCAATCGAAATTGAACTTCCCTTCCTCCGGCTCGTAGAGGCCCCAGCAAAACTCGCCCATGCGCACGACGTTGACGCCGGCGGCCACCATCAGTTGCGCGTCGCGCTCCCAGCGGGATTCGGGTCGGTCGGCGGAACCGGCCAGCGGGAAGACCCAGTGCTCCGGGTGGTAATCGACTCCGAAATACATGGTCGTTGGCGGTTGGCTGTGGCGCGACTCTAACGGCGCGTGGCGCGGAAGCAATTCCGAACTGGCGCGACGTTTCCCGCCGCCCGGTCAGCGGAAAAGTTTCGCCAGGTTGAAATTGAAGATCAGTTGCAGCCCCGCCAGCAGCGTGAACAAATACACCAGCCGGCTGAACACGCGCTCGGACACGCGCTGGTTGAGCCACACGCCCAGCCACACTCCGACGGGGATCACGGGGAGCAAGACCGCGCTGCGAAGGAGCGTCTCGCGCGTGATCAATGCGTGCGGCACGAAGAACGGCAGGTCAACAAGGCTGCGGTCGATGGCGAAGAACGGCATCTTGATCCAGTTCACCCAGAAGAACACGAGCACGTTGCTGGCGACGAAGATTTCCTTCGCCAGTTTCTGTGGTACGAAGTAAAGCGCCGCCACCGGCCCCGCGCCGTGCGCGAATGACGAGGTGACGCCGATGCCCAGTCCAAACGGGAAGCCAAGCTTTGCCGTTGGCTTGAACGCGCCCTCGGCCTTGAAGATGCGCTCCTTGGTGAATTGAAACACGACGAACGCGACGGCAAGCACGCCGATGACGACATTGAGTTGCCGCGGCGAGAACTGCCCGATGCACTGCACGCCGACGAGCACGCCCGCGACGACTCCGGGCAGCAGGTAGGCGAGATGTTTCTTCTGCCATTTGCCCCAGTAGTGGTAGAGCGAGAACGCGTCGCCCGCGCAGAGCAGGGGAAGGAGAATTCCAATGGCGTCCTTCGAGCCGAACGCGAGCACGCACAGCGGCGTCGTCAACATGCTCAGCCCGCCGCCGAAGCCAGCCTTCGACAGGCCGATGAACAGCACCGCCAGCGCGGCGAGCAAAGTAGAACCAATGTCGGACACGGCTCGGTCAAAGGTAAAGCCGGTTGCCGCGAATCGCCTCCGCGACGCCCTGCGGCACGAGCAGGTCAACGGGCAGCCCCGCCTTCACGCGGTCGCGGATTTGGGATGACGAGACGCCCAGCGGAAAACCGCGGAGCGTGCGGCCGCGGAACGGCGCGGGCAACTGCGCCTCGCCACCGCCCGGCCGCGGGATGACGACGAACTCAGTGAGCCGGGACAGTTCTTCCGCC
>DATDFH010000400.1:0-2630 GCA_036522715.1 Verrucomicrobiia bacterium | reverse complement strand
AGCTGCGAACCGTGCCCGATGTGCCTCGCGGCGATTTATTGGGCGCGCATCGACAAGGTTTTTTACGCCGGCACGCGCGCGGACGCAGCGGACGCGGGGTTCGATGACGAATTCCTTTACCGCGAAATCCCGCTGCCAATCGAAGCACGCAAGCTGCCGATGACCGCCCTGCTACGCGCGGAGGCGCAGAAGGTTTTCAGCGAGTGGAAAGCGAAGCCGGACAAGGTGCCGTATTGAGGACAACGTGCTGCCGGCGGCGTCTTTAGCCTGCGTTCTCCAGCGGCCGCGCCGAGATTTCCAACATCCGCTCGATCGGCAGCCTCGCGCGGTCGAGGACGGCGCGGGGCAGTTCGATACGCGGCGCGAGGTTCTTCATGCAGTCGCGCAGCTTGTCGAGCGTGTTCATCTTCATGTAGCGGCACTCGTTGCAACGGCACGGGTCCGTTGGCATCCGCATCACGTCATAGACCGGCGCGCAGATGAATTCCTTCTCCGGACATTCCTTCTGCATCCGGTGGATGATGCCCGCCTCGGTGACGATGACGAACTGCCGCGCGGGACTGTTCCGGCAATAGGTGATCATCTTCTCGGTCGAGCACACTTCGTCGGAAAGCTCACGGACCTCACGCAGGCTCTCCGGGTGCGCGACAATCTTCGCCTCCGGGTATCGCTCGCGCATCCGCAGCAGGTGTTCGCGGCGGAACTCGACGTGGGCGTAACAATTTCCCTTCCACAACGTCATCGGCCGGCCGGTCTGCTCCATCACCCATTGGCCAAGATTCTCGTCGGGAACGAACAGGAGGTCTTTGTCCTCCGGCGCGGCCTGGACGATCTTCACCGCGTTGCCGCTGGTGCAGATGACGTCACTGAGCGCCTTAACCGCGGCGCTGCAATTGATGTAGGCGATGGTCCAGAAGTTTGGGTTGGTTTTCTGCACCGCCTCCAGCTTGTCCGCCGGGCAACTTTCTTCGAGCGAGCAGCCGGCGTCCTTGTCCGGCAGCACGACGATCTTGTCCGGGTTCAGAATCTTCGCCGTCTCGGCCATGAAGTGAACGCCGCAAAACACGATCACGTCCGCGCTGGTCTTCGCCGCCTGCTGCGAGAGGCCGAGCGAGTCGCCCACGTAATCGCCGATGTCCTGAATTTCGGGCACCTGGTAATTGTGAACGAGGATGACCGCGTTGAGCTTCTTCTTCAGCGCGAGGATTTCCCTCGACAACGCGTCCACGCGGGCCGGCGGAAGCGGTTTCCGCAACGGGAACCGGTCCACACCAGCGGGCTGAGTGTCGATCACGTCGATCATGTGAGAAACGATAAGGCGCGTGCGACGGGCCTGCAACGGCGCAAATCGACGCTTCCGCTTGGGGCAACTTCGCCAACTCTGGATGAAGCGATTCTGAGTGTTGTTACTCCACCGGCTTGGTGAAAATCACCCGGTGGATCGGCGTGGGATACGGCTCGTTGGGGCGGGCGACGGCCCAGAGGATGCGGTTGAGCTCGTCTTCAGGCGCGAGGTCGTAGGCGCGGAAATTCATCCGGCCGGATTCCTTGGCGAAGGGTGACTTGGTCGTATTCTTCGCCAGCAGGTCCACCTTGGGTGTCAACGGCGTGAAGGTCGTGAGCTGTGCGCGCTTCTGGAAGCAGTTGAACATCGGGGTCGCGCCCGCATCGTATTGCGTGAGCGGCGGCAGTCCGAGGATGAGTTCCATCGTGCGGATCATGCTCGCCATCGTGTAGAGCGTGCTGTCCACCACGCCGCGTTTGCAATACGGGCTGATCACCAAGCCGACGGTGCGGTGCGCGTCCACGTGGTCGGGGCCGTTTTGCGCGTCGTCCTCGATGACGAAGATGGCCATCTCCTTCCAAAACTTGCTCTTGGTCGCGGCTTCGACGATGCGGCCAAGGCCGAGGTCGTTGCTGCCGACGCACGCTTCGGGCGTGTTCGCGCCGGCGCTCGTGCCCTTGGTGTGGTTCTCGCCGAGCGACATGATGGTGAACTGCGGAAGCTGCCCGGTCTTTTCCGCCTGCTTCAAATCCTCGATCCAGATTTTGACGCGCTCCATGTCGCGGCCCTCAAAATCCTTGGGCCACCGGCCGCGATTGACGGACGGCACGCGCTGGGCACCCTCGCCGTAGTTCCGGTAGCTCACGCCGTGGCGGCGGCAGAGGTCCCAGAGGTAGCCGTTGGCGGGCGTTTCCATTTCCTCGTTGCCGGGCAGCTTGCCGTGCTTGGAGTAGGACATGATCCACGAACGCTGGTTGAAATCGGTGGCGATGGCGGCGTCGGTCCAACTGTGCCCGTCCACGCTGACCTCGCTGTTGCAGTAAAGGTTGTCGAGCAGCACGTACTCGCCCGCGAGCTGATGCTGGTTGGGCGTCACCTTCTCGCCGTACATGAGGAGGTTCGTGTCGCCGTTGCCGATGGGCCGGCCCCTCGCGTCGGTCATGTCGCTCAACACCTGGTCGTAGGTGCGGTTCTCCTTGATGATGTAGAGCACATAATTGATGGGGCAGGGGTCGCCGACCTTCGCCGGGATCACCGTGTCGCTCGTGAGCGGCGACTTGATGAGATGCTCCGGGTGATACGGCGAATTCTTCCGCACTTGTTCCGTGTAAGCGGCCATCTGCTT
>DATDFH010000399.1:0-8562 GCA_036522715.1 Verrucomicrobiia bacterium | reverse complement strand
CCTGCTCGACGACAAGGGCAACCTGCCCAAGATCGGCCGCGCGCTCGCCGCGGACGCTTCAGCGGCGATGGTCGGCTCATGCCTCGGCACTTCCACCGTGACGAGCTACATCGAGTCGGCAGCCGGTGTAGAGGAGGGTGGACGCACGGGGCTGACTTCGTCGGTGGTGGCCGCGTGCTTCGTGCTCGCGCTGTTTTTCCATCCACTCATTCGGATCATCCCGCCGCAAGCCACGGCGCCCGCGCTCGTCATCGTCGGCGTGTTCATGATGCAAGGCATCACGCGCCTGGCGCTCGATGACTTCGCCGTCGCCGTTCCCGCGGTGCTGACGATTGTATTGATGCCGCTGACGTTCAGCATCAGCGAAGGGCTGGCCATCGGATTCGTGGCCCATGTCGCGCTGCGGCTCGGAACCGGCCGGTGGCGTGAAGTGAATCTCATCGGTTATCTGTTGGCTGCATTGTTCATTCTGCACATGCTGTTCCGGTGAAGACGCTGAACCTGCTCCTCTTCACCTCTTTGGCCGTGTTCGCCGGTCGCGCCGAGCCGATCAAACTCCACCGGCAGAATCCCCATTACTTCTCCTGGCTCGGCCGGCCCACGATGCTCGTCACTTCGGGCGAGCATTACGGCGCAGTCTTGAACCTCGACTTCAACTACGCCCGCTACCTCGACGCGCTCAAGAAGGACGGACTCAACCTCACGCGCACCTTCTCCGGCGCTTATTGCGAGAACCCCACCGCCTTCAACATCCAGAGCAACACCCTCGCGCCGACACCTGGCAGGCTCATCTGCCCGTGGGCGCGCAGCGACACACCCGGCTACGCCAACGGCGGAAACAAGTTCGACCTCACGCGCTGGGATGACGCCTACTTCAAGCGTTTGAAGGATTTCCTCCGCGCCGCCGACCGTGGCGGTGTGATCGTCGAATTTACCATCTTCTGCCCGTTCTACCGCGACGATATGTGGAACCTCAGCCCGATGAACGCCGCCAACAACATCAATGGCGTCGGCGGCGTCACGCGCTCCAATGTCTATACCCTCGACAAGCACGGCGGCCTCCTCGCCGTGCAAGAGGTGACGGTTCGGAAGCTCGTCACGGAGTTGAACGGCTTCGACAATTTGATGTGGGAGATTTGCAACGAGCCTTACTTCGGCGGCGTGACGATGGAATGGCAGCACCACCTCGCCGACGTGATCATCGAAGCCGAGAAGCCGCTCCGCAAAAAGCATCTCGTCACGCAGAACATCGCCAACAAGCAGAAGAAGATCGAAGACCCGCACCCGGCCGTGTCCGTCTTCAACTTCCACTACGCCTCGCCGCCCGACACCGTGGCGATGAACCACGCGCTGCAAAAAGTCATCGGCGACAACGAGACTGGCTTCAAGGGCACCAACCTCACGCACTATCGGATGGAAGGCTGGCAGTTTCTCATGGCCGGCGGCGCACTCTACAACAACCTCGACTACTCGTTCGCCGTGGGCCACGAGGACGGCACCTTCGCGTATCACGCCAAGCAGCCCGGCAGCGGCAACCCCGAACTACGCCGTCAACTCGGCATCCTCAAGGACTTCATCGGCCGCTTCGACTTCGTGAAGATGCGCCCCGACACCGCGTTCGTGAAAGGCGGCGTGCCGGAGAAGGGCCGCGTGCAGGCTCTGGCGGAACCGGGCCGGCAATACGCGCTCTATCTTTTCGGCGGAACCCGGGCTGATCTCACGGTCGAACTCCCCGCCGGCCGTTACCGCGTCGAATGGCTCAACCCGCGCACCGGAAGGATCGACAAACGCGAATCGATCCGCCACTCTGGCGGCATCGTCACGCTCGCTTCGCCGCCGTATGAGCAGGATGTGACGCTCAAGATTGTCCGTTGATGATGACGAACCGCATTATGAAAAAACTGATAAACTGCTCGCTGCTTGCCGCCGTCGCCGCGCTCTTGGTCTCTGCGAACCCGGCGAATATTCGCGCGCAGGACATGGCGCTCTCGACGCTCCTCATCGACGGAGAGGACTGGCAGGTCGCCGCGGAGAACTTGCAGTTCTCCGATGGACCGTGCGCGGATGACAAAGGGAACTTTTATTTCGCCGAGATGCGCAGCGAGCCGCCGGCGGTGTGGAAGATTTCCGCCAGTGGCGGGAAGTCGAAGTTCATCGAGGGCACGTCGTGCAGCGGATTGAAATGGGGCCCGGACGGGCGGCTTTATGCGTGCGTCGGCAAGGACAAGCAACTCGTGGCGTTTGAATTCCCCGGCGGCAAGAAGACCATCATCGCCGAGGACGTGCAGCCCAACGACCTCGTTGTCACGTATAAGGGGCATGTCTATTTCACCGAGACTGGGAAGAAGCAGGTGACGTTTGTGAACGCGAAGACGGGCGAGAAGAAGGCCGCTTACGCCGCGCCGGTTCCCGCTCCGGCGCCGGGCACTGATTCCAAGAAGAAGGCCGCACCCGCGCCCTATGACCCGAAGATCATCAACGCACCCAACGGCATTACGCTCTCGCCCGACGGCGGCACGCTCGCGGTGTCGGACATGCGCGGCCTGCACGTGTGGACGTTCCGCGTCGAGCCGGACGGCAGCCTCAGCGCGCAGTCGCCTTACATGACGATGCGCACGCCGGTGGACCCGGATGCGAAGAGTGCCGACGGGCGCTCGCCCGTCTATAAGACCGCGTCGAGCGGTGACGGCATGACCTCGGATGAACAGGGGCGCTATTACGTGGCGACGGCGCTCGGCGTACAGGTTTTCGATCCGACGGGCCGCTTGTGCGGCGTGCTGCCCAAGCCGTCGGACAAGAGCATGACCAGCGTGGGTTTCGGCGGGCCGAACCGCGAATACCTGTTCGTGACGTGTGGCGACAAGGTTTTCAAACGCAAGGTGCAGGCGAAGGGCGCGATCTATTTTCTCCCGCCGAAGGCACAGCCCGCATCGAAGAAAAAGTGAGATCGGGAACGGCTTGAAACTGTCGGCGGTTCCTGCGATGAACCTCGCATGAACTCCACGACTGGTTTTCACGGAGGTACTCCGTCCGGCGCGAGCTTCCCCATCGTCACCGAAGATCATCTCCTCTCCCGTCGCGCGGCGCTCAAGTCCACCCTGGCCGCCGCCGGCGCTGCGGCGGTCATGGCTGCCAGTGGCGCTCCGGCGCAAGCTGCGGCGCCTGACGTGCGCCGTGCTTCACCGAAGCGTTACGCGATGAAGAAGTCGATCAACCTCTGGGCGTTTCCGTATCCGGAGCGGATGAACTTGCAGGAGTGTTTGCAGCTCGCGAAGAACGCCGGCTTCGATGGCATCGAGTTGAACTACGACCTCGACAACGATCTCTCGCCCAAGTCTGGCGCGAACGAATACCAGGCCATCCGCAAGATGGCAGACCGCATCGGCATCGCGATCAGCGGGCTGTGTTCGTTTCTCTTCTGGCCGTATCCGCTTTCAAGCAACGACGTGGCGAAGCGCGAGCGCGGCGTCGAACTCGCCGGCAAGATCGCGCAGGCCGCGCATGACCTCGGCGTGGAAAACGTGCTCGTCGTCCCCGGCGCGGTGCACATCCCGTGGCGCACCGATCACGAGCCGGTGCCGAACGATGTGTGCGACCGCCGTGCGCGCGAGGCCGTGGCGAAGCTGGAGAAGCAAGCCGCGAAGCTCAAGGTGTCGCTGAACATCGAGAACATTTTCTTCAACGGCTTCCTGATGACGCCGATGGAGATGAACGCGTTCGTGGACAGCTTCCAGAGCGAGCACGTGCGCGTTCACTTCGACACGGGCAACATCATGATGTTCCAGTTTCCCGAGCACTGGATTTCGATCTGCGGCAAGCGCATCAAGAACATCCACTTCAAGGAATACACCAAGAAAGGCACGGACTATTCGCTGGAAACTTTCCGCCCGCTGCTCGATGGCACGACCAACTGGCCCGCCGTGATGGAGGCGCTCGATCAGACCGGCTACCGCGGTTACCTCACGTTCGAGTATTTCCATCCGTATCTGCACTACCCGGAGGCGCTGGTGTATCAGACCTCCGATTCGCTCGACCGGATGCTGGGCAGGAAGAGCGCGTGAAGGGTCCGCCGTTTCGGGGCGGCCAAGCGAACGGGAGTCGTTTGCCAATTCTGCCCTCACCCCGCCCCTCTCCCGGTGGGAGAAGGAGAATCGTCGCCAGTCTGTTTACAGTCTTGGCGGTCGCAGTTTGCCGGACGACGGAATAAGTTTCTCCCTCTCCCTTTGGGAGAGGGCCGGGGTGAGGGTCCGGGTGGCGCATTGCTCTTGGTGGTCTGCCACGCGCGCAGAGGTGCGATTGAATCGGCGAACTCTGCGTTGACGCACGAGGCGTGGCGACTAGAGTCGTCCGGTCATCAAGTGTTCAATGCCGTGTGGCGGAATGCTTCGGCGGTTTCGCTGTGCGGGAGAAGCAATCGAAACCATCAACCGGAGAACAGGCCATGCCATTGCTCAAACCCGATCCCACGTTCTATCCGTCCGCTCGACTGGCCGCGCAGGCGCCGCCGGAAAAGCTCGCCTTCGTCGCCGCGCTCAACCCGCCCGGAGGCAAACGCAACGACGCCCTGCTCGTCGTGGATGTTGACCCGCAGTCGCGCGCGTACGGCCAACAAGTCGGCGAATTGACACTGCCGCAGTTTGGCGACGAGCTGCACCACTTTGGCTGGAACGCGTGCAGTTCCGCGCTCTGCCCCTACGCGCCGCATCCGCACGTCGAGCGGCGCTACCTCATCGTGCCAGGCCTCCGCTCGTCGCGCATTTACGTCATCGACACCAAGCCCGACGCGCGGAAGCCGCACATCGTGAAGACCATCGAGCCGACCGAAGTCCACGCGCGCACCGGCTACTCGCGCGTGCACACGGTGCATTGCGGGCCGGACGCGATTTACGTCAGCGCGCTGGGCAGCCCCGACGGCGGCGGGCCGGGCGGAGTGTTCCTGTTGGACCATTTCAGCTTCGATGTGCTGGGCCGCTGGGAAGTGGACCGTGGCCCGCAGAATTTTGCCTACGATTTCTGGTGGCACCTCGGCCACGACACGATGATCACGAGCGAATGGGCCACGCCGAACATGATCGAGAACGGCGTGGTGCCCGAGCTTTTGCTCGGTGGCAAATACGGTCATCAACTTCACATTTGGGACCTGCGCCGCCGCCGTCACGTGCAGGCCCTCGACCTCGGCGCGGAATACCAGATGACGCTCGAACTGCGCCCGTCGCACGATCCGACCAAGACGTACGGCTTCGTCGGCGTGGTGGTTTCGTTGAAAGACCTTTCGTCGTCGATCTGGGTCTGGCACCGGCGCAATGGAGATCGGGCGGTGCAAAAGATCATCGACATTCCGGCCGAGCCGGCGGACCCGGACCAGTTGCCGCCGTTGCTCAAAGGCTTCAAGGCCGTGCCGCCGCTCGTCACCGACATCGATCTCTCCGTCGATGACCATTTTCTCTACGTCTCCTGCTGGGGCACCGGCGAGATGCGGCAATACGACGTGAGCGATCCGTTCAAGCCGAAGCTCACCGGCTCGGTGCACATCGGGGGCATCGCGCGCCGCGCGCCGCATCCGAAGAATCCCGGCCAACCGCTCGCGGGCGGGCCGCAGATGGTCGAGGTGAGCCGCGACGGCAAGCGTGTATATTTCACCAACTCGCTTTACGCCGCGTGGGACGAGCAGTTTTATCCTGACGGCGTCGGCAGTTGGATGGTGAAGCTCGATGTGAATCCAAACGGCGGCATCGGCCTCGACCGCGACTTCTTCCTCCAACACCCGACGCATCGATTGCATCAAGTCCGCCTCGAAGGTGGCGACGCGTCGTCGGACTCGTACTGTTATCCATGAACGAACTCTGGCCGTGGCTGGTGTTGTTCGCGCTCGGAGCCTTTCACGGGCTGAACCCGGCGATGGGCTGGCTCTTCGCCGTGTCGCTCGGGTTGCAGGAGCGGCGGCGAGCAGCCGTGTGGCGCGCATTGCCACCCATCGCGCTCGGGCACGCCCTCTCGATCACCGCAATCGTGGGCTTGCTCGCGCTGGCGCAAGGCGGCCTCTCGCGCAGCCTGCTCAAGGGCCTCTGTGCGGCGTCGCTGTTGGGCCTTGGTGTGATGCGCTTGTGGCGCGCGCGCCATCCGCGCTGGGCCGGGATGCGCGTCGGCTTCCGCGACCTGACGTGGTGGTCCTTTCTGATGGCCTCGGCGCACGGCGCGGGGCTGATGCTGCTGCCGGTGCTTCTCTATCGGTCGGGCGCTGTTGCCGTCGTGGCGTCGGCCCAACCATCCGCGAGCCTGGGCGTCGATCCGATGTGCACCGGGGCCTTCGCGCCGTTCAACAGCGTGAACGCACTCCTCGCGGCCGTGGGCATTCACACGCTCGGACACCTCGCCGTGGCCGGTGCGCTCGCGGTGCTGGTTTACGAGAAGCTCGGGCTCGCGCTGCTGCGCACGGCGTGGTTCAACGTGGATTTGTTGTGGGCCGCGGCCCTCGTCGCGACGGGATTGCTGGTGGTGCTCGTCTGATCATGCCGAAACGCGGAACGATCGCAGATTCGCTTCGCGCAGATGGAGTCCGAGGATTCACTGACTTCGTTTGAGCCGTGCTTTCGCCGCACGCACCTTTATTTTCATGCTGCGCAGTTTCTTTTCGACGAGTTCAAGTCGCGCCGGCTCTTGGGTGCGCTCCAGCAAATACATCGTCCGCACGCGTGGCGAGCGGGCGAGGTCCTCGGGAGTCGTGTTCTTCACGTCGAGACTTGGAACGAGGTCGAGGCCGGCTTTGCGGAATACGTGTTGCACGAGCGCCGAGCAGAAGAGCGCCCGGTCGCGCGCGAGCATGTTGTCTTTGCCGCGCAGCTTCGGGTGCCGCATCGCGATGAGCGTGCCGAACAATTCGCGGATCGAGTAACGGGTGCGGTCGGCGACGAGTTCGAGGCCCTCACGCACCAGCGCCAGTTCCTGTTGCGGCGTGAGACCGAGGTCAAGCACCGCGAGCGTCGTGTAGAGTTCCTCGTCGTGGTATTTGGTGAGGCGGTTTTCCTGCGCGCCGAGCTGGATGTGCCGGCGATGAAACTGGAGGTCGGACTCGATGACCCAGTGGTGACCATCGGTGCGCCGGCCTTGGAAAAGGAACGCGTGCGACCACCGGCTCCATTGGTGCGCCTCATCGACGTGACGTTGCGCGCGGTAGATGGCGCGATCGATCAACATCCGGCCGCCGGAGAGGCCGACGCGACCCTCGCGTGCAAACCGATCGAGGAACTCGCGGTTGGTGATGCCGGTGACGCGGATGGTTTCGGGAGCAGGGCTGGCGCTCATGGTTGGATTTCTGGCTGAGTGTAAGCAGAGCACGGGAGCGAATCCAAGTTCGTCTGTCATGCGGGCAGCGGTGTGCTAACCTGCGCGCGTTGCATGAGCGTGTTCGTCAAGATTTGCGGCATCACCAGTGAAGCTGATGCGCGCGTCGCGGTGGACGCTGGCGCGGATGCGGTGGGGTTCATGTTCCACCAGGGCAGCCCGCGCTTCGTGACGCCGGAACTCGTGGAGCAAGTCATCGCGGCGTTGCCGGCGCGCGTCGCCAAAGTCGGAGTGTTCGTCAATGTGCCTCCGGACATGGTGCGCGCCGTGGCGGCCAGGTGCGGTCTCGATACGCTCCAGTTTCACGGGGACGAATCGCCCGGGTACTGCGGACAGTTTGCTCCGCTCACGGTGTGGAAGGCGATCGCGGTGAAAGACCGCGAGTCGTTGTCCCGTCTGCCGCCGTACGAGATTGATGCGTGGCTGCTCGACGCGCATGTGCCCGGCCAGCGCGGCGGCACCGGGGCGATGTTCAACTGGGACCTCGCCGTTGACGCGAAGAGTTTGGGCCGGCCGATCCTGCTTGCCGGAGGATTGACGCCGGCGAACGTCGCTGACGCAGTTCGACACGTGCAGCCGTGGGGCGTTGATGTTTCCAGCGGCGTCGAGTCAGCGCCCGGACGGAAAGATCACGCGAAGCTGCGCGCGTTCATCCAGGCGGCACGGGCGGCGGCGTAGTGCGCGTTGCACTGCTCCCTTTCACCCTTTCACCCCTGCACTCTTTCTCTTAAACTTTCGCCATGAGTTCAGTCGTCACCGAGAATTTGCCCGACGCCCAAGGCCACTTCGGCCCCTACGGCGGGCGTTACGTGCCGGAAACTCTGATGCATCCGTTGCAGGAGTTGGAGGCGGAGTATTTTCGCGCCCGGCAGGAGCCGGCGTTTCAGAACGAGTTGAACTATTACCTGCGCGAGTTTTGCGGCCGGCCGACGCCGCTTTACTTTGCCGAGCGGCTCACGCGCGAGTTGGGCGGCGCGAAGATTTACCTCAAGCGTGAAGACCTGCTCCACACCGGCGCGCACAAGATCAACAATTGCATGGGGCAAATCCTCCTCGCCAAACGCATGGGCAAGTCGCGCATCATCGCCGAGACGGGCGCGGGCCAGCACGGCGTCGCGACCGCGACCGCCTGCGCGCTGCTCGGCGTTGAGTGCGTCGTCTACATGGGCACCGAAGACATGCGCCGCCAGCGGCCCAACGTGCAGCGGATGGGGCTGCTGG
>DATDFH010000398.1:0-2317 GCA_036522715.1 Verrucomicrobiia bacterium | reverse complement strand
AGAGGTAGCGCCGCAAGCGCGCCGCCGCCGCGCCCGCGACGAGTTGTTTGCTCACCGGGTCCGCGCCGAGCAATTGCGCGACCGGCAACGGCCCGTCGGCCGCCGCCTGTTGCCAGCGGGCGAGAATCAAATCCACGGCAGCGGATTGCGAGGGCGACAATTCGGCGGGACCGGTTTCGGCGGGGAGCGGTGTGAACATCGGCGCGAGGCGGTCGTCGAGATAATTCAGGCCCTTCAGGAAATTCACGATACGCTCGTCGGCGCGGAGCGCGCTGGTCGTGAGCGGCTGGGCGGCGGGTTGATTGATCTCGATCAGCCGCCAGTAGCGCAACGGTCGCTCGGGCGAAAGCACGTCCCACGACGGCTGATCGAACAGCGCCAGCGCCAGCGCGAAGGTCGGATACGGTTTGCTCGGATCGTCGTGTGCGCGCGCGCAGAGGCTGGCGATGCGCGTGTCCAGTTCCATCGCGGCGCAAAGCAGCAACACGTCGCGCTCGAATGGCGACAGCCCGAGGCGGTCGGTGAGATACGCCAGCGCCGACGGATTTTCGGTTGGAGGCGGCGGCGCATCGGCACTCGGCGGCGATGTTGGCGGCGGCGTCCGAGTCGCGGCGGGTTTTCCGAGCAACGATTGAAGCATCGAGCGCGAAACGGTTTTGCCAGGCGGCGGCGCGGTGGGTGCGCCGACGGCAACGGGCGCTTTTCCGGCGGATTGTTGGATGAAACGCTCGATCCGTGCGCGGATGTCCGCGATGGCGGCCGTCAATTGGCGGTCGTTGCCTGACTGCGTGGAGGTCGCGTCGCTCATGTGAGGATTGCCATCTGGTTGTCGTCAAACATCGGTCGCGCGGGATCGGAAAAATCCAGAAGCTGACTGTCCACGCCGTCTACGCGGAGACGGAGGCGGTAACTCCCGGCGCGGGTTTTTTTGGCGACGAACTTGAGCGTGGCGGTCGGCGTCTCATGCGCTTCGGCGGGCACTTCGCGGTCGCCCAACGCGAGGGACGCGCGCTGGCTGGGCCGCACTTGGGGCGCGCAGTCGAGCGTGATCGCCGCGTCGCCGAAATCGCCGGCCACGTTCGTGCGCGCGACGTTGAGCGGCAGCGCGCTGGTGATTCGCGGCGCGAGCAGCAACGGCCATTCGTTGGTCTCCCAAATTCTGTCGGCTTCGGCGACCGGGTTGACGAGCACTGCGAGCTGATAAAATCCCGCCGGAAGCGCGACGGGGTCGTTGGGAATCTGGAGCGTGATGCGTTCATCGTCGCGGCTGGCGGCGGGAATGACGAACTCCAGCGGAGTCGCGAGCGCGGAAGTTTGAAACCGCACGCGAACTGTCACCGCGCTTTTATCGCCCGTCGGCCCGGCGAAGTGATGGCCGAGGATCGCGAGGGTTTCACCGAGCCGGCAACTCCGCCGGCGCTCCAGGCGGAGCAGCTCGCCGGTGACGGGCGCGACGAGTTTCAAATCGTTGACTGCCGGGAACGGCGGGATCAGATCACCGCGCGCGTCCACACCGCGGTCGTCTTCGCCGCGCGTCAGCACGGGCAACGGCGTGCGCGCCGGGCGCTGGCTTTCGATCAACACCACGGTGAGTTCGTAGGCGGTCGAGATGCGATACTGCGTCTGGAACGCGGCCCAGAGCTTGGACATTTCCTCGAGCGAGAGCGGTTGCGGCGTGATGCGGATGCGTTCGAGTTGCGACTCGAGGCCGCTGCCCGCGAGCGCGCTGCTGATTTCCCCGCGATCGAGCAGGGGATGATCGTGCAACACGCTCATGGCCTGGCCGAGCCAGCGATGGCTCTGGGTGTCCTCGTCATCGCGACCGTAAGCGGTGACGAGATAATAAAGATTCAGCGCGAGCGGCGGGCGTCCGGTTTCGCCGGGTTGCACCTGGCGCGGCAAATCCTGATTGCCCCATGCGGCGTTGGGCATCGTCTGGTAGAGGAACAAATTCAACTGGTCGGTTTTCGTGTCGCCGCTGCGCGCACGGTCCAGGGGCTTGGCGGTGACGTTCTGGTTCGCCAAATCCGGCACGCCATTGACGATCAAGTGTCGCAGCGTGGCGGTGACAGCTTCGATGGCGCGCGCGTTACTCATCGCGGATTTCCTCCGGCGCGCTGGCGCAAATAATCTTCGAGACTCAAACCCGCCGGCGCGGTCGTCGCCGGGCGTGCGCGCGCTACGGCTGGCGATGTGGCGCGAATTTCGACGCGCCCAATGCTGACGTGAATCACCGGTTCGGCGACGGGAACATTCGCGGCGGCGCGCGGTGGCGGCGGGACGCGCGCGGGCACCGGTGGCGCGGGACGGATCGCGG
>DATDFH010000397.1:0-7343 GCA_036522715.1 Verrucomicrobiia bacterium | reverse complement strand
ATTCCAGCTCGGTGATCGGCGCGACCGCGGGTCGGAGGACCTTGCCGTCCTTGTCCTTGAGTTCGGGCACGCCTGCGAGAGTCTTGTTGCTCCAGAACCACGCCTTCTTACCCTCGTGATAGATGTGGCCGGTCTGGCGGTCGCCGTTCTTGAACCAGATTTCGTAGTGCGTGAACTTGTCGCTGTATTCGATCGACTTGATGCCGAGGAAGCCCAGCGCGCAAAGGATGGTGACGGCCTGAAACTTCCGGTAGCGGGCGAAGTTGTTCATCTTCAGCGCCGCCCAGCCAAGAACGACGGTCACCGAGGAGGTGATGAGCACCGCGGTGTTGAAGGTGCCGATGGGGATGTTGAGCAGGCCGTGCGGCCAGTTCTCGGCGGCGGCGTTGATGCGCAGCACGATGTAGGAGGAGAACAACCCGCCGAAGAGCATCACTTCGGAGGCGAGGAACAGCCAGATGCCCAGCTTGGCGTTGTAAAGCCCCGTGTCCTGGCGCGGTTTCGTGACGAAAGGAATTTCCATGAGCGGCCTTGTGTCGATCAGTCGGGTTGGTTCTGCGGAGTGAAGTCGGTCTTCGCGCCGGGGACGGAATACTCGTAAGGGCCGCGATAGACGTGCTGGGGCGTGGAGAAATTTCCATGCGGCGGCGGCGTGGGCGTCTGCCAGTCGAGCGTCGTGGCCTGCCACGGGTTGTCCGACGTGACCTTCTTGCCCTTGTACATGCTGTAAAAGAAATTCACGATGAACGGAATCTGGAAGAGCAACAGCCCCACCGCCGCCCAACCGATGTGGCGGTTCAGCTTGATCATCGAGTCGGTAAGCGCGCCGATGATGTGCATCCCGCCGGACTCGTTTTGCGCCAGCGAATACGTCACCCCGCCGTCATACATGCGGCGGTGCATCCCCGCCATGCCCTGCGCGAACATCGGCTGGAAGATCATGTTCATGAAGAACAGCGAGCCCCAGAAATGAATTTTGCCCCAAAACTCGCTCATCATCCTGCCCGTCGCCTTCGGGAACCAAAAATAGATGCCCGCGAAAATCGCGAAGATTGTCCCGGGCGCCACGATGTAGTGGAAGTGCGCGATGACGTAGTAGGTGTCATGCAGATGCAGCACCGCGTAACTCAATCCCAGCGGCAGACCCGTCAGACCGCCGATTCCGAACATCGGCAGGAACGCCAGCGTGAAAAGCATCGGCGTGTTGAACCGGATCGAGCCGCCCCAGAGCGAGATGAACATGCACGTCAGCACGATGACCGACGGGATCGAGATGATCATCGTCGTCGTCTGGAAGAACGTGCTGATCTTGGTGCCCATGCCGGTGAGATACATGTGGTGCGCCCACACGATGAACGACAGGAAGCCGATCGAGAGCACCGAATACACCATCGAGCGATAGCCCCACAACGGCTTGCGGCTATTGTTTGCGATGATCTCGCCGATGATGCCGAACCCGGGGAGGATCAACACATACACTTCCGGATGCGCGAGAAACCAGAACAGGTGCTGCCACAGCAACGGACTGCCGCCGCCGCTCAGGGCAACGTCCGGTTTCCCGCCTACAAACAATCCCTCGGGCACAAAGAAGCTCGTGCCAAAAACCTTGTCCATCAATTGCATCACCGCCGCGGCCTCCAGCGGCGGGAACGCCAGCAGCAGCAGAAAAGCCGTCACAAACATCGCCCAGCAAAAGAACGGCAGCCGCATCCACGTCATCCCCGGCGCGCGCAACTGGATGATCGTGGCGATGAAGTTCACCGAGCCGAGCAACGACGACGTGATCAGGAATACCATGCCGATGATCCAGTACGTCTGCCCGTTGGTCGCCAGCGTCGTCGCCAGCGGCGAGTAGGAAGTCCACCCGCCCTGCGCTGTTCCGCCCGGCACCAGGAAGCTCGTCAGCATGATCACGCCGCCGATGAAGTAGCACTGGTAGCTGGCCATGTTCACGCGCGGGAAACACATGTCCGGCGCGCCGATCTGGAGCGGCACCACGAAATTGCCGAACGCCGCAAACGCCAGCGGCACGATCGCGAGGAACACCATAATCGTCCCGTGCATCGCGCCGAACATGTTGTAAAGGTCGGGCGAGATGATGCCGCCCGCCGCCGGGCTTTGGCCGGAGAGCGGGTCGCGCAGCAAGATCTCCATCAGATGCCCCACCACCGGCACCGGCTTGCCCGGGTAAGCGATCTGCCAGCGCATCGCCAGCATCAGCAGGAAGCCGAAGAAGAGGAAGCCCAACGCGGTGACGGCGTACTGGATGCCGATCGTCTTGTGATCGGTGGAGAAGACGTACTTGGCCCAGAAGCCCGGCTCGGCATGGTGCTCGACGTGGGCGGCCGGAGCGTGTGTGTCTTTGGCGGTTGGCTGCATGTGTGTTTGGGTTGCCGATCCGGCCGGGCGTCGGCCCAGCCGGAAAGGCGCAGTTTTTAGCGAGACGAAAGCATCAGGTCAACAACGCGCTCACGATTGTATCGCCGCTCATTCACAGCTTCACTTTGTCGAATACCATCAGCGCCAGAAGCAGCGGCAGGTAAATGATCGACCCGAAGAACAGCGCCCGCGCCGCGCCCGGCGTGAGCTTGCGGCTGAAATTGATCGCCAGCGCGAGCATTCCCGCGCCGAGCAAGATCGCCCCGATGCCATAGACCGGCCCTGCCACGTTGAACACCACCGGGAACAAACTCATCACCAGCAGCCCGAGCGTGTGGCTGACCGACTGTCGTCCGGTGCGCTCACCCGACGGATCCGTCAGCGGCAGCATGACAAAGCCCGCCTTTGCGTAGTCATCGCGATACATCCACGCGATCGCGTAGAAGTGTGGCAACTGCCAGAAGAACAGCACCGCGAACAGCGCCCAGCCTCCCGCCGTCACCCGCCCCGTGGCCGCCGTCCACCCCATCAATGGCGGCAGCGCGCCGGGAATCGCGCCGATGATCGTGTTGAGCGTCGTCAGGCGCTTGAGCGGCGTATAGACGAAGAGGTAACTCACCAGCGTCGCCGCGCCGAGCAGGCTCGTGAGGAGATTCACCATCAGCGCCAGATAGATCATGCCCACCGCCGACGTGACCCCGCCGATCACGAGCACCGATTGCGGCGTGAGCCGGCCCGAGGGCAACGGGCGGTCCTCCGTGCGGCGCATCCGCGAATCGTGCTCGCGTTCGAGCAGTTGATTGAGCGCCGCCGCGCCCGCCGCCAGCAGCCCCGTGCCCGCGAGCGTGTTCAACAACCGCGCCATGTCCAGCGGCCCGCGAGAGCCGAGATAGTAGCCCACCACCGTGGTGAGCAACACCAGCGACGTCAGCCGCGCTTTGAACAGTTCAGCCAGCACAGTCGAGAGACTTTTCTCGACCGTCTGCGATCCGCTCAAAGTTTGCACGCCAGCTTTCATGAAGAGTCAAGTCACGTCCGTTGTTCGGACGGAGCGCGAGTCTGCCGGAAGCGCCACTGTCGCGTCAACGGCACTGTTGGCCGCAAGCCGGAACGCACACACAGCCGCCAGCGCGATGCTCACAAGCGTCAACGCGCCGAACAGCACATGTAGTGTGGCAATGTCCGCCGCCTTGTTGCTCAACACCGTGAACACGCCGAGGCAGGCTTGCACGAACACGAGGACGTGCCACCCGAGAGCGAAGCGGCTCAAGGTGTGCGCGCGGCCGAGGTCGCGGCGCGCGCGGATCATCAGCCACACAGCCGCAGCGAAAAGCGCCACGGCGGTGAGACGGTGCGCCATCTGGATGAAGATGTGCGCGGCAGTGATGGGATTGGGATCGTGCACGTCGGCGCGGGCGGAGTTGTAGGCGGCGAGCGAGGCGGCGTCGGTGGCGGGCCAGAGTTTGCCGTGCGCGAGCGGGAAGTCGGGGATGGCAAGGCCAGCGTGTTGATGGCGCATGGTCGCGCCGAGGATGAGTTGCAGGAGCACAAGCGCAGACAGTGCGAGCAACACGCGGCGATAACGCGCAATGCCCGGCGCGCAGTCCCATGCGGGAAGTTCGCGCCAGAGTTTAGTCATCGAGAGCGCGATGGCGGCGAGCAGGACGAGGAAAAGTTGCGCGAGCGTGCCGTGGAAGATGCCGATCTCGTCCTTCATCGCGGTGACGCGGAGGCCGCCGAGGACGCCTTGCACGAGCACGGCGCAGAAAGCCAGCGCCGCCCACCAGCGGATCGCACGCGCATCGGAACCGACGCGAGTGAAGCAGAAGCCGATCATGCCCAAAGCCGCAACGGCGAGCGCGATGAACATGCCTTGCGTGCGCACGCCCATCAGTCCGAGCGTGGCGATGATCGCGGCCAGTCCAATCCACCGCACCGCGCCGCGCGTCTCCCGCACCCAAATCCAGCCCGACAACGCCGCTGTCAGCAGCCCAACCGCCGACGCCCACAAGCGGTGCGTGTGCTCGTAAAAGATTCCTCCGCTCCACAGGTGGATCGGGAACCAAAACATGTTGTAACCGAAAGTCGTCGGCCAGTCGGGGACGGCCATGCCGACGCCCTTGCTGGTGACGAGTCCGCCGATGCCAATCAACCCGAACGTGGCTAGCACGACGACAAACGCGAGGCGTCGCAGCCAGGGGCTTTCGGTTTCGGGCGTCATGGTCGGTTCATCGCCAGAAAAAAAGTTCGCCGCGGCGCAGGGGCCGCGGCGAACCGGGAAGACGATTACAGAGTTACTTCAGTTCAACCACGAAGTCTGCCTTGGCGCCGCTGGCGTCAACGCTGACATCCTTGGTCAGGCCGCCGCCGCCCTTGAGGTGCGTCTTGCGATGCACAGCTTCGACGGTGTACTTGCCGGCCGGCACGCCCTTGATCGTGTAGTTGCCGTCCGCATCAGTCACCGCGAAGTAGGGATGATCCACGACGCCGACGTAGGCGAACATCCACGGGTGGACGTCGCACTTGAAGCGCAGCAGGATTTCGGGGTTGTCGAAGGTGAACTCGAGGAGCGGTCCGCCGGCCATCTGGGCGCGGTTGGATTCCTTGTTGCCTGCGACCTGCGGCGTGGGATGGATGTTGTGCAACGTCTGGTCGGAGTTTTTGACCGTGATCTTTTGGCCGGTCTGCACGCCGACGACGTAGGGCGTGTATTCGCAACCCGCTTGATCAAGCGCGGCCGGCGTGGCGGAGGGCGCGGGCTTCGTCGTGACACCGGCCTTGAGATAGACGAACACGTCGGCCAGACCGCCGTCCTTGCCGACGGCGTAGAAGCGGGTCTTGGAGACGGGCGTCTTGGCCTTGCCGCAATTCGGATCGGTCACGGTGATGGGCGTCTCGGGCGGAGGCGTGCCCTTGAGGGTGATCTTGCCGGTGATGTCGGCCGCGAGGGCCGACCCAAGTGAAGCGACCAGCACGGTCGCCGCGAGAACAGAAGCAGTGTGTTTCATAGTCAGGTTAAATGTCAGACGAATCAGCGCGCGGAGGCTATCAACCCGGCGGGCGGGGTCAATAGCGATGCCGCAAGTAGAACCGGGGCGGATGGGGTGCACAAGGGCGGCTAAAGGCGTCGGGGTAAAGGTTTTCAAGTTCTCTGATGAATGACGTTCAGGACGGAATGTCGTTGCGCTCCACGCGCAACTCCGCCATCACGCGCACCATTTCCAACGCCGTCTGCGCCGCCTCGACGCCGCGATTGTGTTTCGGGTCGAGGCAACGTTCGCGCGCCTGCTGCGCATTCTCGACCATCAGCACTTCATGAATGACCGGCACACCGCTGCTGGCCGCGATCCTCGCGAGCGATTGGGTGATCGCGTCGCAAATGGTCTGCGCGTGATGCGTCGCGCCGCGGAAGATCACGCCCAGGCAGACGATCGCCGCCGGCGGATTCGCCGAGCGCGCCAGTTCCGCCGCCACGACGGAAATCTCGAACGCGCCGGGAACACGAACGACTCGCACTTTTGCACCCGCCTTCTCCAGCGTGCTCTTGGCCGGCCGCAACATGCCGTCCACGAACTGCGTATTGTACTTCGACGCGACAATGGCGACTCTCGTGCCGCCCACCCGAAGTTTCTTTGACCTAACTTTCTTGAGCATAAATGTCCAGTATACCCGCCGCGCCTTGCCCTCTTCTAACGAATTACTCGGCACCCATTACAACAGATGTCCGAGCTTCACCCGCTTCGTCGCAAGGTATCTTTCATTATGCGGATTGGCCTTCACCCGGATCGGCACCTGCTCGGTGATCTCCAGGCCGTAACCTTGCAGGCCGACGACCTTCTTCGGATTGTTCGTCAGCAGGCGGATCGTTTTCAGCCCGAGGTCGCAGAGGATTTGCGCGCCGAGGCCGTATTCGCGCAGGTCCATGCCGTAGCCAAGTTTTATGTTCGCCTCCACGGTGTCGTAGCCCTTTTCCTGGAGCTTGTAGGCCTTGATTTTCGCGCCGAGGCCGATGCCCCGCCCTTCCTGGCGCATGTAGAGAATCACACCGCGACCGGCTTCGGCAACCTGCCGCATCGCCTGGTGCAGTTGTGGCCCGCAATCGCAGCGGCGCGAGCCGAACACATCGCCGGTAAGGCACTCTGAGTGGACGCGCACGAGGACATTCGGCTTGCCGATCACGTCGCCTTTCACCAACGCCACATGGTGCTGGCCATCGGTGTGCGACTTGTAGAGGTAGAGTTCAAACTCACCGTAGTCCGTCGGCATCTTCACAGCCTCGACGCGCTCGACGAGCTTCTCGCGCGTGCGGCGGAAATGAATCAGGTCCTCGATGCTGCAAATCTTCAGCCGGTGCTTGCGCGCGAACCGCCGCAACTCCGGCAGCCGTGCCATCGTGCCATCATCGTTCATGATCTCGCAGATCACGCCGATGGGCCGGCAACCGGCGATCCGCGCGAGATCCACCGCCGCCTCGGTGTGGCCGGCGCGTTGCAACACGCCACCCGCCTTCGCCCGCAACGGAAAGACGTGGCCCGGCTGCACCAGATCGTCCGGGACCGTCGTGGGTGACGCCATGACCTGGATCGTGCGCGCGCGATCGGCGGCGCTGATGCCAGTCGTGACACCCTTCGCGGCATCGACGCTGACTTGGAAGTCGGTGCGGAAACTCTCGCGATTCTGCTCGACCATGCGCTCGACGCCGAGCTGCTTGAGGCGCTCGCCGGTCGTGGGCGCGCAGATCAATCCGCGGCCGTGCTTGGCCATGAAGTTGACGGCCTCGGGCGTGGCCTTGTCGGCCGCCATGACGAGATCGCCCTCGTTCTCACGGTCCTCGTCGTCGACGACGATGATCATCCGACCCTGGCGGATGTCCTCGATCCCTTCGTCGACCGTGGAGAGCACCGTCATGTCGTCCCCCTGAGGGCGAGCGATCGGAGCACGTACTTGCCGATCACGTCGGTCTC
>DATDFH010000396.1:0-4376 GCA_036522715.1 Verrucomicrobiia bacterium | reverse complement strand
TAACACGTCTTGTAGTTTCATCATCCGCTCCACCTCGCGAGCGGGAATGCTCTGATTGGTTTCCACCTCCCAGGATCCCGCCCGGCTAAAGCGGACAGATCATGTGCTAATACCAGCGGACAGATCGTGTGTTACCGACAGAGTAAGCAGTCACACTTGTAATCCGCCTCTGGACGCGATATAGTGTGACACCAACGCGGCTCGCTGTTGAGTTGCTCTTCCATGTCGAGGTGAACGTCAACAAAGGGTTTTAAGAATGCTCTGCAAATCCGGGTTACGAGTTCTCTGCGCCGGCATATTCTTGGCCGGCGTTTTGTGTTTTGGACAGACTTCTACGACAGCGCTTTCGGGAACCGTTTACGATGCGAGCGGCGCGGTGGTGGTCGGCGCAAATGTGACGTTCGTTAACGACGCCACAGGCGTTCCATTGAAACAGGTGACCAACAGCGCCGGGCTGTACTCGTTTCCGTCGATCGGAGTCGGGACCTACACGCTCACCGTCGAAATGACCGGGTTCAAAACTGTGCGCCGCACCGGGATCACGCTGGTGGTGGGGACGCCGGCGGTGGAGAACGTCACTTTGGAGCTTGGCGACACGCGCGAAGTGGTGAAGGTGGAGGCGTCGGCGGCGCCGATCAATACGGCCACCGCGACGCTGGGCAACGTGGTGGAGCATCAGGCGGTGGCGTCGCTTCCCTTGAACGGGAGGAACCCGTTGAACCTGATCGTGCTCGAGCCCGGCGTCCAGCAGAACAGCGGGACGACGCTGACGGTGAACGGGAGCCGGTCCATGGCCGGCAATGTCACCATCGACGGTATCGAGGCCAATGAGGCTTCGAATCCAGTGCCCACCAACAATGTGTTCCGAATCAATCCGGATAACGTGGAGGAGTTCAAGGTCACCACCAGCAATCCGACGCCAGAGGAGGGAAAGAACTCGGGACTCAATGTGTCGATCGCGACGCGCTCGGGCACCAACGACTTTCATTTTTCAGCCATCGATTATTTCCGCAATAGCGTGCTGAACGCGAATGAGTATTACGCTAACGCGCAGGGCAATCCGCGGACCAACATTCATTCGAACCAGTACGGGTTCGACGTCGGAGGGCCGATCAAGCGGAACAAGACATTTTTCTATGGTGCGTGGCAGGGGCAGCAGGTGAATCTGGCGCTGGCGATCGACAAGGCGTTCGGGTCGATTCCAAGAGTCTACACGCCCACAGCTCTTTCGGGCGTGTATCGATATTTTGTGGCGAACCTGTCGAATCCACTGCTGATCAATGGGCAAAAGATTCTGCAAAATTCGCCGCTGCTGGTGAACCCGGACGGATCGCTGGCGGCGGGAGTGCGGAACTGCGGCAGCCCGACGGATTTGAACTGCATCCAGACGTACAACATGTTCACCAACGATCCGCTGCACATCGGCGGCGATCCGACGGTGCTGAAGCAGCTCAAGAGTTATCCGGGGCCGAACAACTACACGTCGGGCGACGGGTTGAACATCGCGGGATTTCTGTGGAACACGCCGTATGAAGTGCGAGGGCCGCGCAAACTGATCCGCATCGATCACGTTCTGAATTCGGCGAACAGCATTTTCTTCCGCGTCATGTGGGCGGAGGAGGATCAGCTCAAGGGCGATCCGCTGAACAGCCGCCCTGCGATCTTCCCGGGATTCCCGCCGCGCGGCGAAGTGTACCGGCCGGCGCAGAATTACGCGCTCTCCTGGCGGCGTGTGCTGAGCCCGACCATGGTGAACGAGTTGACGCTCGGCTTTGCGCGATTTTCCTTCGACTTCACCTATATCGACTCCAATCCCGACGCCGCGTCGTTGCCGCGATGGACCTTCAACAACGCCGATGTCTCTTATGTCAATCAGCCGCACACCATTCGCTGGCTGAATACGCCGCAACTGATCGATAATTTCTCCTGGACGCGCGGCGCGCATCAGTTGAAGTTCGGCTACAACATGCGGCTGTACCAGCAGAACAACCAGACGGGCACCGCGGCCAGCCAGGGGCTGGTCCCGTCGATTTCGCTGAGTCAGAGCCTGAATCCGCCGGGCGCTGCGTTCAACCTCCCGACGGTGGGGGCCAGCGCCATCGCGTCCGCGGACAATACGAGACTGCTCGGCGCCATCAACGATCTGCTGGGCATCCCGGCGAATTTGAGATCGGCTTTTCTGGGCAATCTGAATACGGACACATTCATCGGGACCCAATCAGGCAATTACTACACGCTATGGGCCACGGGCGAGCGGTTGAAGCAGTTCAATTTTTACGGCCAGGATGAATGGCGCGCGCGCCGGAATCTTACGGTGATCTATGGCGTGCGCTGGGAGGTCAACCGGCCACCCACCGAATCGAGCGAGCCGGTTTACGTTCCCAACAAGCCAATGGATGGATCGCAGGGGCCGGTGACTTTCGTGCGAGGCAACAGTTGGTGGCAACGCTCGAACATCGATGCGTTCGCGCCGCGCATCGGCATCAGTTGGAGCCCGCTTGGGTCTAAAACCGTGATTCACGCGGGCTATGGCATCGCGTTCGATCCGGTGGTGACCTATCCCGCGGGCGCCGCGGCGAACTCGATACCTGGCGTGTCCTACACCTGCACGGCGACAACCTACGCGTCGACCTCGGTGGGATGCGCGTCGGTTCCCAACGTGCGACTGTCGCAGAGTTTTCCTTCAAGCTTGCCGCCGCCGTCCTTGAAGCCATCCAGCTTCCTCTCGCCTCCGCCGGCGCTGCTAGGCGTCGCGCCTAACGCGTTCGTGCTTGACCAGAACATGCACCAAGCCACCGTGCACCAGTGGAATTTTTCCATCCAGCGGCAACTCCCGTACGACATGGTGATCCAAGTGGCCTACGTGGGCAATCGCGGCGAGAGGTTGTACAGCCAACTGGACGCCAACCAGATCGGCGCGGCTCCGATTCTGCCGCAATTTCTGTCGATGCAATCGAACGTCGCCAAAGGATGCAAGCCGGACGGCTCGGGATGCCCGGCGGGCGTGGCCGGCGCATCGATTCCGCTGGTCACCACCGGCATTCTGACCAGTGCATTCGTGAACTCATCGGCCACTCTCACGGATCTGGCGCAGAACGCGGCAGGAAATTTCGCGGGCCGCATCGAGCAAACCACGCTCGCGGCACATCTCCGTCCCAACCAGCAGTTCGGCAGCATCATTGTCATGTCGAACGCGGCCGATTCGATCTACCATAGCCTGCAGACTACGTTACGGAAGCGCTTCGGCAACGGCCTCCTTTTCAACTTCGCCTATACCTTCTCTAAGGTGATCGACGATCAGTCGGGCGACCCCGTGGGCACGTCGTTTACGCCCACCAGCACCGCTACGATCGACAGCAACAATCTGCGCAACGAGCGGGCCCGCGCCGATTTCGACCAGAAGCACGTGATGATTCTGACCTGGATTTATGAGCTGCCGTTCGGGAAAGGCCAGAAGTGGATGAGCAACGCCCCCAAGGCGTTGAACGCGATTTTCGGCGGCTGGAGCCTGCAAGGGTTCAACAGCACCATGAGCGGGCAGCCGTTCTCGATTACTTCCGGCGCGAAGACGGCTTTCTATTCGAGTTCCGCAACGGTCAATTCGCGCGCAGGCATTGTGGGAAACACGCTTCCATCCGATTCGCTGCATTCCAAAGCGGGCGTGATCGGACCGGTGTATTTCAACGACACGTCGGCGTTCGCGCTCGCGGCGCCGGGGTCGACGGGAATGGGACGCAACATGTTCAACGGCCCCTGGTATTGGGACATGGACGGATCGATCTCGAAGACATTTTCGGCGACCGAGAGGGTGAGGATCACGTTCCGGATGGAGGCGTTCAACGCTCTGAATCACACGAATTTCCGCGCGCTGAAGAATGCGACCGTGGGGTCGACCAGCATTCTTTCGTCGAACTTCGGATTAGCGGGGAACCAGACGCTGGCGACATCGACGTCGACGGCGATCGTGTCGAACGGCGAGGCGTATCGTGTGGCGCAGGCGGTGCTGAGGGTGGCGTTCTAGTGTCGTGAGTTCGAAGCTCGACAACCAAAGACTCACGCAGAGACGCAGACGGCGCAAAGGGCCGCAGAAGATAACATCCCGCGGTTTCTGCGTTCTTGCTCTGCTAGACGAAATTCAGCGTTAGGCGTCGCCAAGGGTTTGTGGAGCCGGGCTTCAGCTTGCCATGTTACCAGCGGACAGATCGTGTGTTGCCGACACATCGGATTCGCTGCGCTGTCGGTAGCTTTTGAATCTGTCCGCTTTTATTAACAGACGATCTGTCCGCTTGCTTCATGCTACCCTCTTTGCCTTTGGTTTTCTTGAGAGAGGGGAAAGGGGAGTCGCAAGGCGGTAGGAAAGTGGGAAACTCGCCGAG
>DATDFH010000395.1:0-2212 GCA_036522715.1 Verrucomicrobiia bacterium | reverse complement strand
CATGGTCACCATGGTGAACACCCTCAACGAGGGATCCTTTGGCGGCCGCCGCATGGTCACGTGCTTCACGTGCCATCGCGGCTTGAAAGTGCCCGCCACGCTGCCCAGCCTCGATCTGCAATATGGCGAGCCGCCGCCGGTGGACCCCGATCAGATCACGCGATCCATTCCTGGCGCCCCGACCTCCGACGAGATCCTCGACAAGTATCTGCAGGCGCTCGGCGGGGCGCAGCGCGTCGCCGCCATCACCAGCGTCACCGGCAAGGGGACCTACCGCGCCTACGACGATTTCGCGTTGTCTCCGTTCGACCTCTACGCCAAGGCGCCCGATCAACGCACGACCATCCAGCATTCGCCCTACGGCGATATGACCATCACCTACGACGGCAGGAACGCGTGGATGGCGGCGCCGCGCGACGTCCGGCCGTTTCCGGTCGTTCAGTACAGCGGCGGAAACCTGGACGGGGCGCGCGTCGATGCCCTTCTCGAGTTCCCCGGTCGCCTCAAGCAGTCGCTCACCAATTGGAGAGTCGGCCCCGAGAGCACGGTGGACGATCAGGACGTGCAGATCGTGCAGGCCGCCACGCCGACCGGCTTTCTGGTGAAACTGTATTTCGACAGCAAGACCGGTCTGCTGCTGCGGTCCGTGCGCTATTCGGATTCGCCCGTGGGCAAGGTGCCGGTGCGCGTCGATTACTCGGACTATCGCGCGGTGTCGGGCGTGAAGGTGCCGTTCAAGCGCGTGGCCACGTGGACGGACGGGCGCACCGTGTTTCAGCTCGATGCCGTGCAGCTGAACACGACGGTGGATGCGTCGAGGTTTGCCAAGCCCAAGCCGCCGGCGCCGCGCTGAGCGTCGCGACCCGGGCCTGTCGGTTCAGATTGGAGCAGGGTGTATGAAAACGCTGTTATACGCGAGTGTGCTGCTGGTGGTTCTCCTTGCCGGGTCGACCTCGTTGTCCGCGCATCACGGAAATGCGTCGTACGAGAACAAGCAGGTCACCATCAAGGGAAAAGTCACCAAGTGGCTGTGGACCAATCCGCATTCGTTCCTGATGCTCGACGTCACCGATGAGAACGGCAAGGTCGTGCACTGGGTCTGCGAAAACCAGGCGCCCTCGACGCTTGTCAATTTTGGTTTCACCGCGCAGACGTTCAAGCCCGGTGACGAAGTGACGGTCGTCATGGCCGCGGTGGCCAGGAACGGCACGCCGGTCGGGCGGATCACCAGGGTCATCCTCGCCGACGGTTATGTCATGAATTCCGAGGTGAGATAGAGCGCAACACCCGCTGGGGCCGCCGAAGCCCTCGGGCCCGGCGCGTTGACCGGTCGTTGCAGCGAACATATACTCTGGCGGCCGCTGGCCATCGTTTTCGGTTTTGTATCGTCCACATTGGAGCAGGTCTATGAAAAGGCTCTTTCAGGCGAGTTTGCTGTTGCTGGTTCTCCTTGCCGGTTCAACCCCCTTGTTCGCGCACCACGGAAATGCGTCGTACGAGAACAAGCAGGTCACCATCAAGGGAAAAGTCACCAAGTGGCTCTGGACGAATCCGCATTCGTTCCTCCTTGTCGACGTGACCGATGAGAGCGGCAAAGTCGTGCACTGGATCTGCGAAAACAACGCGCCGTCCACGCTCGTCAATTTTGGTTTCACCGCCAACACCTTCAAGGCCGGGGACGAAGTGACGGTCGTGATGTCCGCTGTAGCGAAGAACGGCACGCCCGCCGGGCGCATCACGAAGGTGATCCTCCCCGACGGCTTTGTGATGAATTCCGAGGTGAGATAAATGCCACGGCGTCTTGTTGCCTCAGCGATCGCAGCAATTGCGGCTTTGACGCTCTCCGCCGGTCCGCACGCGCAGGCACCTGCCGGAGCGCGCGGCGGACAGGGGAGAGGCGGCCAGGGGGGTGGCCGGGGGCGCGGCGCGGCGGCGCCTGCTCCGAACGGACAGAACGAGAACATCCACCTCGATGGCTGGAACCGGAAGCAGGAACCGCTCGAGGCAACCGGAAAGAAGCCAGGTCCCGCGCCGGCTCGTGATCTCTCCGGGATCTGGGAACCGGTGCCGCGCTATCGCGATGGCGTGTTCGCGAGCGGCCCGAGGGACATGCCGTCGGACGCGGCACACGAGGCGCAGATGCCCTACACGCCTGCGGGAAAGCAGGCGATGGACTCCCATAAGACGGGGTTTGGCGTCAACATCGCGCCGA
>DATDFH010000394.1:0-8392 GCA_036522715.1 Verrucomicrobiia bacterium | reverse complement strand
GCGCGATTCCACCGAGCGCACCACGCTCGCCGGGGGCACGGTGCTCGACCCGGACGCCAACGAGCGCACGTTCCGTTCCGATGCTCGCCGCCAGTTTCTTTCCGCGCGCGCCCAGGCCCCCGCTGACGCCGGCGTCTGGGTGCTCTCACAACTCCAACGCGACGGGTTCGCGCTGCGCGATGATCTGCTCCGCAAAAGCAAATTCGGCGGCGATGAAATCAGCGCGGCCGTAAGCGGCCTGGTTCAACAGGGCAAGGTCATCGTGGCCGGCGGGCTTGCCGCGGAGTCAACGCGCTGGCGTCAGTTGATCGAGAAGTACGCCGCCGCCATCGACGCCGAGCACCGTGCGCATCCGGAGCGCGCGGGGTTGGCATTATCCGAGTTGCGCACCGCAGTCGGAAAGGAGTTGAAACTGCCGGGAGCCTTCGAGGCAGTCGTGGCGGCTTTGTGCGCGGAAGGCTTCGCGCAAACCGGCACGGCGATTCACCGCACCAGTCATCGGCCCGCGTTGCCGCCGAACCTGCAGGCGGCGGGCAATCGAATCCGCGCCGCGCTGGCCGCGAAGCCATTCGACCCGCCGGCGCGACGCGAACTCGCGCCCGATTCGAATGCGCAACAGGCGCTGCGTTTCCTGCGCGAGAGCGGCGAGGTCGTGGAGTTGAACGACGACGTGGTGTTGCTGGCCGGACAGTTCGCCCGCGCGAAGAGCACGATTATGAAGCGGTTGCGCGAAGGCGGCGCGGCAACACCGAGCGACTTGCGTCAACTGCTCAGCACGACACGGCGCGTGATGATTCCGTTGCTCGAACGCCTCGACCGCGAGGGCGTGACGGAGCGGCAGGGGGACGCGCGAGTGCTGAAGCGGAGCCGCCTCAGTTCTTCGGGGTGAGCAGGACGAATTCGCCGCGGCGGTTCTTTGACCACGCGGCATCATTGTGACCGGACACGGCCGGGCGGTCTTCGCCGTAGGTGATCGTGTGCACGCGGTCGGCATCGACGCCGAGGCGGACGAGATACTCGCGGATGGCCAGCGCCCGGCGCTCGCCGAGGGCGCGGTTGTATTCCTCGGTGCCGCGCTCGTCACAATGGCCCTCGATCTGGACCATGTGCGAACGGTTGCCCTTGAGGTGGCCAGCCACCGTCTCGATCTTGCTCTGCTCGCTCTTCTTCACCGCGGCGCGGTCGAAGTCGAAATAGACGGTGTCGTTCTTGAACGTCTCCCGGTCCTGATTGTAATTCGCAAGGACGCTTGGATCGACAACAATCGGAACCGTTCCCACGCCCGGCTCGACGCCGGGCTTAATTGCCAGTGCGCCACCGGGACCAGGATTGACGGGAGGTGGGCGCTTGCCGCCAGGGATGTCCGTGATCGGCTTTTGCGGGCTTTTGCAACCCGTGACGGCGAGGGAAAGGATTGCGGCGAGGGTGAGAAGTGAAAAGAGACTTGCGCGTTTCATCATGTGTTCTGTGCTGCGGGAATTATTTTGACCAACTGGGTTGCGAGCAGCTTCCCGAAATAGCAGGCAATTCTTTGACGCGTTTGGTGGGCGCGTCAAGCATGGATAAAATTCTTTTCCCACCAGCGCGCCGCGCAAAGACGACGGTGCGCGAGTTGGGCGCCCAGCTCGGGTCTTCGCCCGCCGCGAGCACCGCCGCTTCACCACCGGACGCAGGCACGGTGCAAATCTGAAAGTCGCCCATCTGCGAGGTGAAGACGATGGTCTTGCCGTCGGGCGACCAGTCCGGCTCGGTGGCGTTGGGCGTGCCGATGGTGCTGAGCCGGCGCGGCTGACCGCCCGCCGCGGAAACCAGATACAGCGCGGCCCGGCCCGTGGAACTCGACGAGAAGCAAATCGTAGTGCCATCGGGCGACCAGCAAGGCGACGAGGCGCCTTCGGGAATCTTCGTCACCTGGCGAAGGTTGGCGCCGTCGGCGTCGGCGATCCAGACGTTGGGGCTGCCACTGCGACTGAGAATCATCGCGACATGCCGGCCGTCGGGCGAAATCGCCGCGCTGGTGTTCAGGCCCGAGTAACGCGCCACGATGTGCCGCTCGCCCGAGGCGAGTGTCTGGGAGTAGATGTCGGGATTGGAGAGCTTGTAGGACGTGTAATAGAGCGCGCGGCGGCCGGGCGCCCACGTCGGCGCGGCAACGATCGAGCCATCGGCGGTCGCGGCCTCGGCGTTGTGGCCGTCGAAGTCGGCGATGTAGATTTCGCTGGTGCTGCCCTTGTCGCACTTGAAGGCGATCTTGGTGCGGCCGATGCCCTTCATGTGCAGGATCGCTTCGACGATCTCGTCGGCGAGCGCGTGGGCTTGCGTGCGCAGACTCGTTCCGGTGTAGGCCTTGGCCAGGATCTGTTGCTTCGTGAGCGGGTCGATCAACCGGCCCTCCACACGCCCGCTGTTCGAACCAGCCAACTGAAACTGCGCTTTGTCCGCAGTGACAAACTCGAAGCCCTGCACGAACAGGTCGAATCTCAGCACCGAATCCACTTCGCCGCCGAAGCCGCTTACGGTGATAAGGACCGGCCGCGTACCTTTGAGATCGCCCGGGACGACGACCTTGGGGTCCTGTGCCCTTGCCGTGCCGGAGATGGCGACGATGAGACAACAAATAAATGTGGTGATTCTTTTCATCCAGTCAGTCGATCGACCCTCGGTTCGAAAGTCACGTTGAAGGTTCGCCGGGCATCCTTGGCCTCGGCGGGGAACGGAGCAATCTCGCGGACACCGTCGATAACGCGCCGGACTGCGTCGTCGAGCGCGCGGACACCGGACGCTCGGGTGATCGATTTCTCCACCACCTGCCCGTCGCGCGTGATCGTGATCAAAACATCGACCGAAACTCCTGGCCGGAGATTGGCCCCGACCGATTCCAACTCACGATCGAACCGACGTTTGTAGGCGCTGAGGATCACGTCACGGTAATTCACGAAGGCCATACCGCCGGGTCCGGGAACCTCGACGCCCACGCCCTTCGAAAGCCCGTGCGACAGCACCCCGATGGACTCGCCGACGCGCTTGGCCAATTCGCGCGCGGTGTCGCTCTGCTTCGAGCCGCTGTCGGTGGATTTGGTCGCAGTCTGTTTGGGCGGTGTGCGCGTGATCTTTTTGTCGAGGCCGAGTTCGCGCTTGGTCTCGGTCTTCGCAGTTTTCTTCGACGACTTCGTGTCCTTCGGCAAAGAGAAGGAATCAGGCGAGCGCGCCGGCTTGGGCGGCTCGGGCTCGGGTTCGCGCGCCTTGGACTTGGGCGGTTCGGCCTTGGCCACGGCTGGCGCGGGCGGCGCTGGCGATCCGGCGGCGGGCGGCGTGGTCACGTTCGGATTGCCACCGCCGGAAGTCGCGCCGTCGGTCAAGATGGCGTTTGCCGGAATGAATTCGAGCACCGGAGCAGAAATGATCTTGCGCCCGCTAAAGAAGCCCGAGCCGAAGATCAGCACACCCAGCAGCAACCCGTGCAGGCAAGCCGAGGCGACGAAGCATTTTTTCTGGAGGCGTCCCATCAACGTCGTTGGTTGGCCGGCTCGGTGCGCAACGAGAAGCGCGTGATGCCATTGCGCTGGCACCGGTCGATGATTGCGTAAGTGTCCTTGTTGTAGCCCAGCTTGTCCGCGCGGATGAAGACGACGAGTTCGGGGTTCGCCTTGTGCAGCCGGACCAACTCCGTTTCGATCTGATCGAGCGTGGAGGGTTTGCCTTTGAGCGAGAACTGGCCCTTGGCATTCACCTCTACCGTCACCACGTCGCGCTTGTCCACCGTGTCGGCGCGGCCGGTGGCTTGGGGGAGGCGCAGGTCCATCCCCTGTTCGAGGAGCGGCGTCGTGATCACGAAGATGATCAACAGCACGAACGCCAGGTCGAGCAGCGGCGTGATGTTGATCTCGCTCAGCGTGACCAGCGAATGGCGTTGGGACATGCGGCGCATCGTATTGCTACCAGACTTTCACTCTTCATCCTTCAAATACTCCGTCTCCATCTTGGAAACGAGATCCTGCGCGAAGTTGTCCAACTCCACCGTCACCACGCGCAAGTTATGGACGAGCCAGTTGTAGCCGAACATCGAAGGAATCGCGACGAGCAGTCCCGCCACCGTGGTGATCAACGCCGCCGCCACGCCTGGCGCCATCGCGGCGAGGTCCGCGCGCGAACCCGACGCGGCCGCCTGCGCCACGCCGCTGAACGCGCTCATGACGCCCCACACCGTGCCAAGCAATCCGAGAAACGGCGCGCCGCTGACCGCCAGCGCCAGCAGGATCAAACCCGACTCCAGCTTGAGCGCCTGTTGAGCCACGGTGCCTTCGAGCGTGCGCTTCACATGCTCAATGGCTTTGAGCGAGACGTATTTTTTCCGCCCGCCGTCCTTGTCCTTCAAGCGCGTGTCCAGTTCGCGGCTGCCCTCTTGATAGATCGCAAAGAGCGGGCAGCCATCGACCTGCAACCGGCGGTCGTAGATGGCGAGGACGTTGGGCGCGCCGCGATACTCGGCATCGAAGTATTGGTTGAGCCGGCGCGCGCGGCGCATCTGGAGCGCCTTCGAGGCCATGACCGACCACGCGAAGATCGAAAAGATTGCCAGCAGGAGGATGATCGCTTTGCCTTCGGGCGTGGCTCTCTGCAAGACGTAGAGAGGCTCGAAGGTGCTGGCGAAAATAACCGCAAAACTCATTTCATACCTGATCTCAAGCTGACAGAGCGAAGCAGCACCGAATCGTTTATCGCGACGCGCCCGCGAGGTCAAAGGGATTCCCGCGTTTTCGGAAACATTTTTCCAGCCCGGCACGGGCGCAACGGAACGCAATAAATGTTTCGTCGTCACACCGGCGTCGGTTTCGCGCTTTGATGCTCCGGGGTCGGCTGCTACGGTCTGACGCCAAGCATGAGTTCCACCGCCCCAGCCGCGTCGCACCGTGTCCGCCGGCAGTTTCAGGAGGGTGGCCTGCTGATCGTCATCTTTGCGCTTGGGTTGCTGCTGACCCTCTTCGGCGGCTCGGTCAAAGTCCCCAGGCTCCAACGCAACGCCTCTGGCGAAATGGAACGCGTCTTCACCACCGGCGCCGCCGGAGAGAAAGAACTCGTCTTCGAGGAGCGTAATAAATTCCTCAACGCGCAAAGCCTCGCCCAACTCGCCAAGGACACCAGCTTCATCGCCATCATGGCGGTCGGGGCGACCTTCGTCATCGTCTCGGGCGGGATCGATCTATCTGTTGGAGCCATCTACGCACTGGCGTCGGTGCTGGGCGCGCTCGTGTTCCGGCACTTCGGCCCGGAAGGGCCGGCCGCAGCTTCGGGCGCAACCGGTGCGTTGCTCGGCGCGCTCACCTGTGTCGGTGCCGCGACGCTTTGCGGACTCGCCAACGGCGGGATGATCGTCGCGCTGCGCGTGCATCCGTTCATCATCACGCTCGGCACGATGGCAATCTTCCGCGGCATCGCGTTCGTCATCACGAAAGGCCAGTCCATCGGTAGCTTTCCGGAAGCCTTCCGCAGCTTGATCGGCTGGCGGACCGCCGGCGGTCTCAGCCTCGTGCCGCTCGCCGTGATGGTGCTTGTCGCCGTCGCGGGCGGGCTTTACCTCGCGCGCCTCGCAGCGGGGCGGCGCGTCTATGCCATCGGCGGCAACGAACTCGCCAGCCGCTTCAGCGGCATCCGCGTCGAGCGCGTGAAGCTGAGCGTGTTCATCTTCTCCGGCCTCACCGCCGGCATCGCGGCGCTGCTCTCGCTCGGCTACTACGGCGGCGCGACCAGCGGCGACGGCCAAGGCTACGAACTCAACGTCATCGCCGCCGCGGTCGTGGGCGGCGCGAGCCTCAGCGGCGGCAGGGGCACCGCGCTCGGCGCACTCCTCGGCGCGCTCATCATCCAGATGATCTCCACCGGCATCGTCATCCTCGGCATTGATCAGAACTACAGCCAGATCATCATCGGTGCCGTCGTCATCGTTGCAGTGCTGCTCGACCAGTTGAACAACTGGCTGATGAAGCGGCGGCTCATTCGCGCGAACTAAAACATGGATTTCGGCATTGCACCATCACTCGTGCTTCTCGTGCCGTTCGATATTCACTTTGCTCGGGAACGAAAACCGGTGGAAATCACGACTCCCGCATTTGAAACGGTTGCCAGAATCCGATATGAAAGTCGTCTCCTCACCCTCGCGCCGGTTGTCGCTGACGGGGCAAAACCAGAGTTCCTTGTTCCACGATTGAACTCACGCATCCCAGAAACTTTTCATTATTCGCCGCGCTCCTATGAAGTCGAAGACGACGGCTTCAACACGGTCGCACATGGCCGATTGATGGAGGACCGCATCCTGCGCTATTTCACACTTCGCTATTTCTGGAAGCTTGAAGACAACTTGGGAACGCAGATGGGACTGCTGCGACCAAGGGTTTCAGATTTTCTCGGATTCAGGGTTGTTGACGAGACAGGGGGGACAAAGAGGATTTTGAAGCGCCTTCCGCGAAAGCAGGTTCCCAAGCTGTCTCCGTCAGTTCAGCCTTACGTCTTGGAAGAAGCCGAAACCGACTTCTGCACTTGGATTGCGTTAATGGTTTGGCTGACTGACCTCGTTTACCAAGAAACCGACCGAGGGTCATAAATCTTCCAAAATAAACCACAACTCATGTATGAATCCTGCACCGCTATGAAATCCAAAATACTTCTGGCCGGTTTGCTAGCCGCTCATCTCGGCGCATCGTTCACCTGCCTGGCCCAAACCAAAAAATCCTACACCATCGGCCTCGTCGCCAAGTCGCAGGGCAATCCCGTCTTCCAGGCCGCGCGCGTCGGAGCCGAAGCGGCGGCGAGGGAACTCGGCGCGAAGCACGGGCTCGCGATCAAAATCGACTGGCGAACGCCCAACGAGGAGGACGCGCAGAAGCAGGCCGAGGCCATCGAACAACTCGTCCTCGCCGGCGCAGACGGCCTCGCGGTCAGTTGTTCCGACGCCAACAAGCTCACCGACGCCATCAACGCCGCCGTGAAGAACGGCGTGCCCGTCGCCACCTTCGACTCCGACGCGCCCGCCTCGAAGCGCTTTGTCTGCTACGCCGTCGATGACGAGCAATGCGGCGCGCAGACGATGGATGAGTTGGCGAAAGTCATGGGCGGCAAGGGCGTCGTCGCCATTCTCGCCGGCAACCCGAACGCGCCGAACCTGCAGCGGCGCGTCGCCGGCGCGAAGCAGGCCGCGAAGAAATATCCGGGCATCAAAGTGCGCGACACCTTTTATCACAAGGAGACGCCGCAGGACGCCGCCGCCAAAGTCGAGCAGGTCATGCAGGCGAATCCCGACATCACGGGCTGGTGCATGATCGGCGGGTGGCCCCTGTTCACCGACAACGCGCTCAAATGGCCGCCCGGCACCGTGAAGTGCGTGAGTGTGGATGCATTGCCGCAACAGCTCGGCTATCTCCGCAGTGGCCACGTGCAGATGCTCCTCGCGCAGCAGTGTTACGAATGGGGCTACCGCTCGGTCGAACACCTCATCAACAAAATCCACTTCAAGAAAAGCCCGGCCATCGCGAAGGACGTCAGCCCGCTCGTGCCGGTGACGAAGGCGAATCTCGACGCGTTTGCGAAGAACTGGGAGAAGTGGCTGCCGAAGTGAGGCTCGAAATCATCGCCCATCGCGGAGCTTCGCAGGACGCGCCGGAGAACACGCGGGCCTCCGTCAACCTCGCTTGGGAACAGGGCGCCGATGCCGTCGAGGTGGACGTGCAACTTTCCAAGGACGGCAGGCTCGTGGTCATTCACGACACCGACACGGGGCGCACAGCGGGCCGACGGAAGCGCGTCGGCCAACAAACTCTCGCGGAACTTCGCGCGCTCGACGCCGGCGGCTGGAAAGGCGCGCAGTGGACCGGCGAGCGCATCCCCACGCTCGCCGAAGTGCTCGACCTCATTCCCGACGGCAAGCGCCTGCTCGTGGAAATCAAGTGCGGCCCGGAATGTCTGGCGGAATTCGCGCGCGTCCTTCGCGCTTCTGGCAAACGCGCGACGCAAATCGTGCCAATCGGCTTCTCGCTTGAAACCATGAGGCTGTTCAAGCAGCGCCTTCCGGGAACGAGTGTGTTGTGGGTCGCCAAGTTTTCCCGCAGTTGGAAGACCGGACGATGGATTCCCAAACCGGACGATTTGATCCGGCGGGCAACCACGGCGGGCGTCGATGGCCTCGATGTCAGCGCGCGCGGCCCGATCACGGCGGCGACGGTCGCGCGTGTGCACGCGGCCGGACTCGGCCTCTACGTCTGGACGGTCGATTCGGCGGCAAAGGCCCGCCAGCTCGCGGCCGCCGGCGTGGACGGCATCGCCACGAACCGGCCGCAGTGGTTGCGCGAGCAACTCCGGGATTGAACCGGGCCGCCCTTCCGGTCAAATAGCCGCATGCCCT
>DATDFH010000393.1:0-14947 GCA_036522715.1 Verrucomicrobiia bacterium | reverse complement strand
CCTCCGAGGCGATGATTCCTTTCATCGAAATGAGCGAAATCATCGTCCGCCACAAGGACGCACCCGATTGAACCGTCTTAACTCAACGAACGAACCCCTCGCGCTCCCATGAAATTCCGCACCATCCTCCTCTTCGGCGCGCCCGGCGCTGGCAAAGGCACGCAGGGCAAAATCCTCGGCACAGTCCCCGGCTTCTTCCACTGCGCCTGTGGCGACGTGTTCCGCAACCTGCGCATCGACGATCCGATGGGCCGGTTGTTCATCGACTACGCCAGCAAGGGCAGGCTGGTTCCCGACGAGCAGACCATTGAACTCTGGGGCAAGAACATCAACGCCGCGACCGCCACCGGCGCGTTCCATCCCGGGCGCGACTGGCTGGTGCTCGATGGCATCCCGCGCAACCCGCACCAGGTCGAGATGCTGCGCGACACGCTCGACGTGCGCGCGGTTTTCTGGCTTACGTGCGCGAACATGGAACAGATGGTCGAACGCCTCCAGCGTCGCGCGCTGCGTGAGAACCGGCTCGACGATGCGAACATCGAAGTCATCCGCCAGCGCCTCGAAGTGTACCGCACGGAAACCAAGAGCGTGCTCGAATGCTACGATCCGTCGGTCGTGCACGAGATCGACTCGACCCAGACGCCGATGGAAGTGCTGCGCGAAATCCTTGAGCTCATCGCGAAACTGCCGAAGGAAGCGCCCGCCGAGGAAGCCGTCCGGGTCTGATTTCAAAATCCGAAATTCAAAGCTTGAAACGGCCGACCATGCCGCCGTTTTGAGTTTTGAACTTGTTTCGGATTTCGAGCTTCGAGTTTTTCCCCGCTCGTGCTTTTCTCCCCGCGCATGAGTCCACCGCTCCGCATCGTCTTCATGGGCACCGCGCCGCTGGCGTGCGCCAGCTTGTCGGCGCTCGCAGCGACGCCCGCGTTTGCGTTGACCGCGGCGGTCACGCAGCCCGACCGGCCCAAGGGACGCGACCTCAAGCTCCAACCGTCGGCCGTGAAGGAACTCGCGTTGGAACTGGGTCTGCCGGTGCTCCAGCCCGAACGGGCGCGCGCTCCGGAATTCGTCGAGCAACTCCGCGCGTTGCGGCCCGGCCTGATCGTCGTCGCGGCGTATGGACAAATCCTGCCGCAGACCGTTCTCGACCTGCCGCGCTTCGGCTGCCTGAACGTCCACACCTCGCTGCTTCCCAAGTACCGCGGCGCGGCGCCGATCCAATGGGCCATCCTCAACGGCGACGCCGAGACCGGCGTGACGATCATGAAGATGGATGCGGGCCTCGACACGGGCGACATCGTCGCCACGGTTACGACGCCGATTGAGGCGGGAGACAACGCGGCGACGCTACATGACCGGCTCGCGAAACTCGGCGCTGAACTGCTGGTGCGAACCATCCCCGATTACGTGGCCGGCTACATCACCCCGCGTCCGCAGCCCGCGGAAGGCGCGAGCTACGCCCGCAAGATCACGAAAGAGGACGGCGCGCTCGATTGGAAACTGCCAGCGACGACGCTCTGGAACCGCGTGCGCGGCCTCACGCCGTGGCCCGGCTCCTTCACGCATCTCGACGCGCCGCCGAAACCGATACTGCTGAAAGTCTGGAAGGCCGAGCCGCTAACGCATGACGGCGCGACACCCGGTCTGGTCGCCGCTGCGGATCGAAACGGAATCGTCGTCGGCTGCGGCGAAGGCGCACTGCGCATCACCGAGGTGCAACGCGAAGGGGGGCGACGCTTGAGCGCAGCGGAATTTCTCGCCGGCCATCCGCTCGCCCCCGGGACGAGACTCGCGTGATGCGGTCGCCCCGGCCTCAGCGCTTCAGCGTGTGGACGCGTAACTCGGCGGGGCGTTGCGCCGTGGGATCAAGTTTTGCGACCAGCCAGCCGCCCCGTTTGTTCAGTTCGATGCCCGCGAGCGCGGGGCAAAGCGTCGTGTGAAACGGGCGCCAGTGTTTGGCGCGGTTCAAGGCCGCGGTCCAGCGCCGGAGAGTGCTGCCGAGAAAACTGATGCGCGGCATTCCCGCCAGACGCTGGCTCTTCCAAAAGATCAATCCCGAGTGGAGGTGGCCGACGATCGTCCGCTCGATCTGACCGAGCCGCGCGTACACGTTGGGTACGTCGAGCAGAAACGGGAGCGCGGACGGGTCGTGGCAGAAAAGGAGCACGCGCTGGCGCGGTTCCAGCGCGGCGAACGCCGCGTCCACCTCGGCAAGATGCGCAGCGCGAAGTTTCTCCCATTCGCCCAGCTCTTCCGGCAGCGCGTCCGGGCGCAGCACGTCCAGCCCGACAAGCGAAGAGGTCACGCCAATCAAAACGTAGTTGCCAACCTCGTGCCGCCAGAATGGTTTCAGTCCAAGGCCCTCGACGGAGCGCGGCCAGCTCGCGAGGCGCATCCCGCCCTTGCCGCCGACGAAACTCGTCTTGCCCAGCTCGTGATCACCGATGGTCGCGAGCAGGCACGGGCCGAAACCGGCGCGGAGTTTGCCGAGACATTCGCTCGCGCTGGAGAATGCCGCGTCATCGCTCATGCCGACGGAAGCGGAGTCGCAGGAGAAATCGCCATTAGCCACCACGAGATCGGCATCGGCGGCGTCCGTGATGAAATGGTCCACGAGATGGTTGTGCGCGAGCGGATCACGCATCCAGATGAGGCGGTCCCACGCGGCCATCAGGAGGTTGAGGACAGGATTGGTGGTGAGTCCCTCGCGCGGGTGCCCGCGCGCCTTCTCGGCGTCACCCGCGTAATGGATGTCGCTGACGACGACGACGGACACGGAACGGCTCATGCGAGTTCAACGTAACGCGAGCGGGCGAGCCTTCACAAGCCGCGCAAGCCGTTCATCCGTTCCTACTCATACTCATACTCTTACTCTTCTGCGCGAATCCCGGACCGAAAGAGTAAGAGTATGAGTAAGAGAAAGAGTAAGCACCTGGAGCGGGCACAACCAGCGGACGGGTCACGTCTCGCCGTTCGCCGCCGGAAACAACAGCGTGAAGGTCGTCCCCTGCCCCGGCCGGCTCTCGACTGAGATCGTTCCGCCGTGTTCCTTGATGATGCGGCGCGTGATCGGCAGGCCGAGGCCGGTGCCGCTGGACTTGGTAGTGAAGAACGGCTCGAACATGCGCGCGACGTTTTCCGGCGCGATGCCGGTGCCGGTGTCGCGCACGGTCAGACCTACGCATGCCTGCCGGCCGAGCTTTTCGCCGTTGGGAGTCGGCAGCAACGAGATGAATTCCGTGGCGACCGTGAGTTCGCCGCCTTCGGGCATCGCGTCGATGGCGTTGAAGAAAAGATTCAACAACGCCTGGTGGAGCTGGTACGTGTCACCGTTCACGCGGTCAGGCGCGGCGTGGAGGTCCTGGCGGAGGCCGATTCGCTTGCCTTCGATCTGGTGCTGGATCAACCGGCAGGCGTGGGACACGACTTCGTTCACGCGCAACGGTGAAAACGTCGGCCGGCCCAGCCCGCCGAAGCGGAGCATCTGGCTGACGATCGAGTCGATGCGCGTGACCTCGCGGCCCGCGAGGCCCGCCAGTTCCATGTCCTGGTTCTTGCGGATCAAGATGTCGGTGAGCGTGCGCACGGCCACAAGCGCGTTCTTGATCTCGTGCGCCATGCTGGCGGAGAGCGTGCCAATGCTGGCGAGGCGTTCGAGCCGATGGGTGTTGGCCTCCAGTTCCCGCAGAGCGGTGACATCGAGGAGCGTCGCGACAGCGAGCCGCCCGTTGCCCGTTACCAATGCCCGCGCGCTCAGGGCCATGACACGGGTCGTGCCGTCCGGGCGCGAGAAAGTCAGGGCTTCCTCGTGAAGCGGCTCATCGCCATCGAGAACTTCCGCGAGGCGTCCGGCGAGCGAATCGGGAAGCTGGCGCAAAGGCTGCCCGATGAGTTCGCGCGCGCCGACGCCGAGGAGAACTTCCACATCCGGATCAATCGCCACCACGCGGCGTTCGGCATCCACCGCAATGATGCCACAGAGCGGCACTTCAAGCCCGGCCGCCGCTTCGGCCGCGGGATCGGGATCGTTTGTGGCTGTTGGACTGTTTGCCGGCATCGCGTGTGTTGCGTTGGCTCGCGCTGATTGAGGGCACGCACATCACGCGGCCTTCGACCTGATGCTACCGGCACTCCGCGGACGAACAACCGAAAAGAGACTGCTCAGAACCGATAGCCAACGGATACGGCCACCGTTGGGCTGAAGAGGCGGTAGCGCCCGTTCACCGACGGGTCCACAGCGTGGTTGTTGACGTTGTTCCAGGTCCCGGCGATGACCTCGCCCGAAACAGCCCAACGCCAGTGCTCGTAGGTGCGCCCAAAACCGAAAGTGGCCACGTGAATGTCGCCATCGGGGACAACCGGGTTGTAAAATCTGTCCGAGGTGGAGTTCTGGCTGAAAAAATATCCGGCGCTGGCAAACCACCCGCCCTTGAAGTAGCGCGTCGCACCGGCCTCGTAGAAAAAGCTCGAATGCCAGTCGAACGGAATGGTGGTCACGCCCGTGATGGTGACCTGCTTGAACGTTTCCCAATCCGCCCAGTCCACATTCACCTCGAAGTTCCAGTTCGGAGTCGGCCGGTAGGAAACGCCCACGATTGCAACTTGGGGCGTGTTCAAGCTCGCGCTGCTCGGAAACCTCGGTGGCAGCGGCGGCGACGGACTGAAGAAGGCGGTCCCCTTGTAGTCGATGCTGCTCTCCGAACGGTAGCTCGCGCCGAAGGACCATTTCGGGTCGGGCTGCCAGAGCAACCCTGCCGTGAAACCGTAGCCGACGTTGTCGCCGGTGAAGAGAAACTCAGTGCCCGGTCCGCCCGGTGCCGTGCGCAGCTTGGCCTTGGAGTAATTGATCGTCGGCCCGATCGCCAGCGAGAGCGTGTCGCACAGCTTGTAAGCCACGACCGGATTGGCGGTGATGTAAGTGACCTTGGCGGCCATCCCGTACGAGCTGAACGGCGCGGTCTCCGGCCATTTGATGGACAGGCCGAAGGGGGCGTAAACTCCGAGGCCAAACGAAAACCGGCTCTGGTCCGGTGTGCAGGTGTAATAGAACGACGGGACCGGGATGATCTCCGGATTGTTCTCCACGCGCGTGCCGGAGAACGATTCGTAGTCGGCATCGATGTCGAGGTAGAAGAGCGTGTTCACCTGGGCGTCCTGCCCGCTGAGCTGCGTGATGCCGGCGGGGTTGTAGTAGATCGCCGACGGATTGTCCGCAGTGGCGACGAACGCGTTGCCTCGGGAGATCGCCACGGGGTCCTGATTCGGAATGCGGAAGCCCAAGCCGAAGCACGAGTCCGGTGCCGCCGCGACGAGCGCGAGCAACGCCATCACCCACAGCGCACCAGCCGCCGGAGGATTCCACGAAACAGTTTTGGATTTGATCATAATACGATGTCGCCGCCTGCCCGCCGACACGGAATGCATCGGCGCTGGAAAGCAGCAGTTAACCTGCGCCGTTCTTAGCAAAGGTTAGACCAGCAGGGGTGCCGCTTCTTAAAGACGTGAAAACCACGCCACGTTTGTCCCGAAGGCGGACAGGTTCTGTCCCAGTCCCGGTCAAAAGATCGTGTGCTCCTCGGTGAAGAAGACCGAGCAGTTCGGCAAGTCGCAAAAACGCGCCTCGTCCTCGGCGAGGATGCGGTTGATCTCCTGGCCTTCGGCAGTGCTCAACGCGGCGATCAGATCGTCCGCCGTGTCCCACCAGATTTCGGTGATGCCATCGTAAGGCGGCTTGGTGCCGCGGGGCTGTCCAGCGGCCACATTCAACGGCGTATCGAGCGTGTGGCTCTGGACATAGCGCTTGGCGCGCAGCGCACTGGCGTAGCGGCGAACCAGCGGGCCGTGGTTTTCCAACCAGTATTTGCGGAAGGCTTCAAATGACATTTCCGGCCGGCGCCGGACGCAATAGACGAATTTGATCATAAGTGGTGGCGAATCGTTGCGCCCACTCCCTTACCCGAGCGCCGCAGAAGGCGGAAAGAAAAAACTGTCGGCGGTTCCCGATTCGCCTAGTCTCGCCGCGAGTTCCCGGCGCGGCGAATGCGGCCAGAAACGTGCTGACAGGTGCGGCGGGCTTTCGCTTCGCGGACCGTTTTCCGGGCTGCGGGACGATCAATTTGCTGCGAGAGAAGATGAGCAACATTACGACGAACGCTGAAACTGTTTTGATGGATTCGCTGGTGACGTGCGAGAACAGCGAAGGTGTCGAGATCCACGCCCGCCTGGTGCGATTGGGCCGATACGACGTGGCCTTCGAAATCGACAGTGCCGCGACGCTTGTCCGGATGTCGGAAGTGTTGACGAGTTTCCGCGTGGTCGTGCGCGACCGGCCGATTTACTCGGGACGCGCCGTGGTCAAGAGCCTCGTCAACGCGGGGTCGATCCTCGTCTGTCAGGCGGACCTCGACGATTCGTGGCTGGAGGTCGATCTTTTCCGCCAGATCCTCGAACCGCAGCAGCTTCGCGGAAGTTTTGAAACACTCGTCGGGTCGTGGGGCAAGACCTACCGCATCCTGCCGGAGTACAAGCTCGCCGTCGCCGACATCCAAAGTTTCCTCTTCGACCTGCGGCATTGGACCGAGCAGATCGAACTCGGCCTGGCATCGCTTCCGAAGTCGGGTCAGCAGGAAACCGTGCAACAGGTAGTCCAGGAATTAATCCAACCCGTCACGCCCTGCCTGAACACGCTCTTCGAGAAATTCGAACTGGCCGCCGCGAACATCAGCGAGGACCGGAAGGCCGCGCATGCCGTCTATGCCAAGCGCCAGTTGCACCCGCTCGTCATGTCGTCGCCGTTCATGCACCGGATTTTCCGAAAGCCCCTCGGCTATCCCGGCGATTACGAGATGGTGAACATGATCCTGCGCAATCCCATCGAGGGCAGCTCCGTCTTCGCCAAGGTGCTCAACGCGTGGTTCCTCAGCCAGGGACCGGCCGAGGCGCATCGCAACCGCATCAAATATCTCACGCGCCGCTTCATCGAGGAGTCCGCCTCTGCCCGCGCGCGCAACGGCGGCTTGAAGATCTTCAACCTCGGCTGCGGCCCAGCGCGCGAGGTCGCGAACTTCATGGCGGAGTCTGAACTTTCCCACAGCGCTGAATTCACGCTGCTCGATTTCAACGACGAAACGCTCACGTACACCAACGGCGCCTTGTCCAAGGCGCGTGCGCAGCACAGCCGCCGCACGAAGATTGAGTTCCAGAAAAAATCCGTCGCGCAGGTGTTGAAGGCTTCCCGACGCGCGCCCGACAGCCGCTACGATGTGATCTACTGCGCCGGCCTGTTCGACTACCTCTCCGACCGCATTTGCAAGCAGCTGATGAACAGCTTCCACGACATGCTCGCGCCCGGCGGACTGCTTGTCGCCACCAACGTGGATGTTTTCAACCCCATCAAGTCCATCATGGGCTACATCTTCGAGTGGCACTTGATCTATCGCGATGCGCAACAGATGGCTGCACTCGCGCCCGACGGTGCGGCACCCGATGACTGCAAAGTTTCCGCCGACATGACTGGCAGCAACATCTTCCTCGAAGTCCGCAAGCCGCGACCCAACCCGTGAACGATCCTGAAATCCAGAAGGCGTACGCCGAGTACGACCGCCAAGGCAGCATCCAGAACTCGAAGTTCGGATGCCTGCTGGCGATCGCGCTCATGCCGGCGGGCAGCGTCTCGATGGACTACTTCATGTATCGGGATCGGATGTGGGATTTCTTCCAGTTGCGCGGCGCCTCCGCCCTGCTGACCGGCCTGGTGCTGTGGCTGTTGTTCACGAAACGCGGACAGAACCACCATCGCGTGCTGTCGATGGCGTGGTACTGGATTCCGCTCTTCTTCATCGGCTGCATGATTTACCAGGCGGCTGATCCCATCTCGCCGTATTACGCCGGTTTCAACCTCGTCCTGCTCGCCGCCGGGCTGGTGCTCCCGTGGAAGTACCGGCAGATCATGGCCACGGTCGTCTTCATTCTCGCGATCTATCTCTCGATCTATTTCCTCTCCGGCTCGGAGCGCGATCCGCACTTCCTCGCCAACAATTTGTTCTTCCTCGGCTCCACCGGCGTGATCGTCGGCACCGGCAGTTTCATCCACAGCCGGCTGCGCTTCCGCGAATTCATTCTCCGCTACGAACTGGAGCAGAACCGCAAGACCATCGAGGAGAACAACCGCAAGCTCGTCGAACTCGACCAGGCGAAGAGCCGCTTCTTCGCGAACATCAGCCACGAACTGCGCACGCCGCTCACACTGTTGCTCGCGCCGCTCGAAACGCTTCTCAACCGCTACCGCTCCCGTCTCGACGGCGACGCCGTCGCGCTCGTGCACACCATGCACAGCAACGGCATGAGGCTGCTCAAGCTCATCAACGACCTGCTCGACATCGTCCGCCTCGAATCGGGCAAACTCGAAGTGAAGCGCGAGGCGCTCGATCTGCCCGACTTCCTCAAGGGCCTCGCCAGCGCCGGCCGCCAGATGGCCGAGGATAAACGCATCCGGCTCGAAACGATCGTCGCGCCCGAAATCGGCGCCGTCATGGCCGACCGCGACAAGCTCGAGAAGACGTTGCTCAACCTCATCTTCAACGCGCTCAAGTTCACCCCCGCCGGCGGCCGCATCGACATCCGCGCCGCCCGTGAAGGCGACCAACTCGTCCTCACCGTCACGGATACCGGCATGGGCATCGCCGCGAATAATATTGCGAATGTCTTTAGCCGTTTCTGGCAGGCGGACGATTCCGCCCGGCGCAAGTATCAGGGCGTCGGCATCGGCCTCTCGCTGGTGAAGGAGTTCACGGAACTGCAAGGCGGCACCGTCGCCGTGGACAGCACTGAAGGCAAAGGCACGACTTTCACCATCCGCCTCCCCTACCTGGATGCCACCTCCGCGCCGAAATCGGAATCCGCTCTTGAATCCGCCCCCGAACCAGCCGCCGTTCCCGTCACGGGCACAACGGTCGCCTCGCAGGAGTGGCTTGCGAATCTTTACCGCCGCGCGGAATTGTTCCCCGCGATGACCGCCGTGCGCGATGCGGTGAAGCCGGTCGAAACTTCCCTCAACAGCCATTTGCCCAAGATCCTTATCGCCGACGACGAACCGGACATGCTGCGCTTTATGAAATCGCAGCTCAAAGATCATTACCAGGTCATCGAAGCCGTGGACGGCCAGCAGGCCATCGACAAGGCCGCGCAATTCCTCCCCGACCTCGTGCTGACCGACATGATGATGCCGGAGAAGGACGGCCTCCAGGTCTGCCGCGAATTGCGCGCGGGCAGCACCACGCAAAGCATCCCCGTCGTCCTCATCACCGCGCGCGCCGACGAGGAGACCAAGCTCGCCGCGCTCGAAGTCGGCGCGAACGATTTCCTGCCGAAGCCATTTTCCACGACCGAACTTCACGTCCGCGTGAAGAACCTCGTGGACTCGTACGATTACCAGCGCCGCGTCGCGAAACAAAACCGCCTGCTCGAACAAACCATCGAGCAGTTGCAGGAAACCGAGATTCAACTCGTCCAGACCGAGAAGCTCGCGTCGCTCGGTCGCCTGAGCGCGGGCATCATTCACGAGATCAACAACCCGCTTAACTTCGCCGCCACCGGGCTGTTCACGTTGAAGAAAAAGGGCCGGCTCCTCGCCGCCGAGGAGCAGGCCGACTACAACGACATCCTTCGCGACGTTGAAGAGGGCCTCGCACGCGTCAAGAACATCGTCTCCGATCTCCGCAGCTTCTCGCACCAGGACAGTGAACAGCTTGATGATGTCAGCGTGGCCGATGCCATCGCCTCGACGCTGCGGTTCCTCTCCCACGAGTGGAAGGGCAAGGTCCACATCGAGACGAACATCCCGCGCTCAGCCCACGTGCGCGCCAACAAGAACAAACTCATCCAGGTTCTTATCAACCTCCTCCAGAACGCCATCGACGCCACCAGCAAGAAGGCCCAGCCCAACGGTCGCGCGACCGTCTGGCTCAGCGCCGAGGAAACTCCGCGGCAGATCTTGCTGCGCGTACGCGACAACGGCAGCGGCATCCCGGCCGAGAATCTCGACAAGATTTTTGATCCCTTCTTCACGACGAAGGATGTCGGCCAGGGCATGGGCCTCGGCCTGAGCATTTGTTATCGCATCATCCAGCAGGCCGGCGGCAAGATCACCGTGAAGAGCGAACCGGGCGCGTTCGCCGAGTTCACGCTCGAAATGCCGGCGTCAGCCAAAGCCACCACCACCCACCCTGAGGTCCTCCATGCAACCGCAGTATGATTACAAAAAGTTCGCCATCCTTTACGTGGATGACGAAGAGAAATCGCTGAAGAGCTTCGAGCGCGCGTTCCGCGACGAGTTCCGCATCCTGACCGCGTCCAACGCCCGCGACGGACTGGCATTGCTCGAAGCGCACCGCGACGAACTCGCCGTGCTGATCACCGACCAGCGGATGCCCTCGGAGAACGGCGTGTGGCTCCTCGAACGCGCCCGCCAGCTTCAGCCGCGCCTGTTACGCATCCTTGCCAGCGCCTACTCCGATCTCGACGCCGCCATCGCCGCCGTCAACGCCGGCGCGATTTACAAGTATGTCACCAAGCCGTGGGACCCGCCCGAACTTGAGATGACCATCAAGCGCGCGCTGGAATTCTTCATCGTCCAGAAGGAACGCGACCAGTTGCTGCGCGACAAGATGACCGCGCTTCACAACGTCGTCGTAACCGACCGCATCCTCAGCCTCGGCCTGATGGCCGCCGGCCTCAGCCACCACATCCGCAACGCGCTCGTCGCCGTGAAGACCTTCCTCGACCTCGCGCCGACCAAGCTCAAGGAGGAACGCCTCGACCTCGACGCCTTGCGCAATCCCGATTTCTGGAAGGACTATCATCAGAACGTCCTCAGCCAGATCGACCGCATCAACCATCTGCTCAAGGAACTCTGGGCCGCGTCCGAACAACCCGCCGCCGTGTTCACCGACAGCGTCAAGCTCCACGAGATCGTTGGCAGCGCGATCACCAGCGTCACACCCGTGCTCGCCGCGAAAAACATCACGGTGCGGTCCGACATTTCCGATGTGCTCCCTGCCCTGCTCGCCGACGCGCGCAAACTGCGCCGCCTCTTCGAACTGCTTTTGAAGGATGAATCCGTGAGCCTCCCCGCCGGCAGCCGCATTGACATCACCGCGCGCCCCCTGCCCCAAGCCAGCGGCCAGCCACAGACCGTCGAGATCCGCATCACCGACAACGGTCCCGGCCTGCCGCAGGACGCCTTGCGGCTGCTCTTCGATCCGTTCGTTGCGCGCAGCGACAGCCCCTCCGAGTATGGCATCAACCTGATGGCCGCCTTTTTCATCGCGCACCATCACGGCGGCAAGGTCGAGGCGCAGGCCAACGACCCGCACGGCACCGTGTTCATCATTCAACTCCCGGTGAATCCCAACGCGCCCGCCAGCGCCGAGGAAGACCGCGAACTCATCCGCAAGGCCTTCCTCAACGAAGAGCTGTGGGAAAAAGTTCTGCGCGCCGAATAACCGCTGTCCCCTCGATTTTCGCTGAATAGCCGCGCCCCGAACTTTCGCGGCTTTTTCTCCCGCACTGCGAAATAAATCTTTTGGCGACGACACCGTCTCGCGCGCCAAAATCCCGCGATTTGCCAATGAAATCGAAATAGACCCCCCTTTTTGTACGGGAAAACACTACAAAAATCTCCGGGAGTATGTGCTTAACGCAAATCGGCGTGAGAGACGCGAATTGAAATTGCGCCAAGCGTAGAACGGGCTTGACGGGTGTGCAATAGTTGGGGCGTGAAAGCGAAACGAGTTGTTAAGGCGAGGCCGAAATCCCCAGCATCTTTTGAAGCTCTGCTAGCTCATCTTGGAGACGCTGCATGTGAGCTTGCCATTGTTCTACCGCAGATACTTGCTTATTCTTTGTCCCGTCGTCGGGAAGTTGTTTCAAAAGGTCGTCACAAGTCTTGAGGTGCATCTGACATGTAGCGAACAACAAGGAGGCCGTTTTAACGGAGAAGACTGCAATCTCTGATAGTTGTTGCGGCGTGAGTGTCGGCGTCGGTGGACTGGTGGGATTCATGGCAGGGCCAATCTCTCCAACCGAACGGAAGACGGTCAAGCCGAAAACTATCCCTTCGGCCAGCCAGACGCGGGGCGTTTCTTCTGGAGTGTCTGCCTGATTGCCCCGGCCCAAGAGCCGTTGAGTTTGAGGACTTCGGGCTTGGGGCCGCGCTTGTTCTTCACCGCAGCGAGAGGGTGCGTTTTTCGGCCGGCGGCTTTCATCGCCAAGAGTGCTAGCACTTCGCGTCGGCGTACACAAGGCGCTTTCCGAGTGAGTTCCTGATCGCGAGTGCGATACGCTGGCCGTCGTTGAGGCGGCGGGTATTCCAGCGGAACGAGAACTCATCGCAGTAACGGAATAGGTGCTCACGGCTGACCGCGTGAAAGGTTCCCATCAGTCCGCGCTTGAGCAGGGAGAAAAAGCTTTCGCAGTGGTTCACGCCTGATGCGGTGCCGTCGGCGTTGCGCCGCCAGTATTCGTGCTTCGTGTGGTTCACCACGTCATGCCGTCCGATGGGCAGCGGGAGCGTGTTATACACCGGGCTTGAATCGGTGTTGAGGACCGTTCCCGCTGCGATGTTCGCGGCGAGGAAATGGCGCAGATTCCATTGCGTCACGCTGGGAACGATCGTTGTGCGGACGGTTCCACCGCGTTCCAGCATAGCAACCACTGGCGTCTTGTTCGGGTTCGTTCGGTATCTCCGGCGCCGCGGCGGTTGCGGCGGTTCCTCACTGGCAGGCCGGGGCTTGCCCCCGCAGTAGGTTTCGTCCACTTCGCACGCGCGGCCCTCGCCGCCGAGCTTCGGCGCGTCGGTCGTGTCATCGTGCATCGCCCAGCGGATGCGGTGCATGAGGAACAGCGCGCTCTTGTACGTGATCTGGCACTCGCGTTGGATCTGGCGCGCGCTCACACCCTTCTTGCTGCTACACGCTTTCCAAAAGGCGTACGCCCAATGACGGAGGGGCAGGCGCGAGTCCTCGTAGATCGTGCCAATCCTGACCGTGTATTGCTCGCCGCAGACGCGGCAGCGCCAGAGGAAGCGTTTGTTACGCGCGCCCTCGCGGTCGGTCATCTTGTAAACGTCCTTCTCGCCGCAGTGGACGCAACGCGGTTCCTTGCCCCAGCGTTGCGCCTCGAAGAACTCCACGGCGGAGAGTTCGACGGCACACGCCTTGGGCAGCGCCTTGACGATCCTGGACTTGTTCAATTCGGGGTGTGGTTTGCGGTCATGCATAACAACATGATACTTGACGCAAACAGGATGTCAAATGGAAACGAGAGCACGCAGTTCGCGCTGTGATTTCAGTCCTTCAAGTGTTCGGCCAGTCTCTTGATCTCCTTGGCCATGCGGATCAAGTTGGTTCCCGCTTGCGAGTTGGAAGTATTGGCCAATTCCTCAAAGCTGGCCATGTGGTCCAGTGCATCGGAGTGTTGCCCGCGCGAATCAAGTTCATCCGTGATGGTCTTGATTCTGTTTCCAAACCGCTGGGTGAATCTTTGCCAGCCGTCGTTGAAGCTGTCGGCATTGTTGGGCACTCCATCGGCAAACTCATTGACCTGTTCGGCCAGAATCAACGCACGCTTTTTCAGCGGCGTTGAAACGATACCCGCGTCCTGCAATTTGCTGCGGTAGGAATCTCGCTCCGCTTCGATGGTTTTTATCGTCGCATCCTTTTGGGCGCTCGTCGCATCCTTTCCGGCAATGATTCCACTGAAATGCCACTGGTTCAAAGACCACGCGCCGCCGGAGACGATAACCACCATCACCCAAAATGCCCATGTCTTCACCACGCGCCACTCCCTTTGAAGGAATGTGAACAACGGCGAAATGCTTTCGATCTTTGGAGCCTGCTCCGTTGATGACTTCCCGTCCGTGGGGTCAGACATGGCGTAAAAGAATGAAGAACGGCGGCGTTTCCGTCAACGCTGGCTTTGTTCTGAACTTCCGATAACACGGGAGTTTGCGTTCTCTACATACTCCCGAAAATCTCCGTACTTCCCCTGACAGACAGACTTCGCGCGTTGTGCCTAAACTGACCGCGAACATCACCGCTCCGTGGGTATCGGGACTTCAGTGAAGGGTCTGGGCCGCGGGTGGAAAAACAAAACACAACGCATCATGGCCCGCGCCGATTTCAGTCGTGCCGATTTTTCTCGTGCCGACCTTCCCGACGACGGGCCGCATCACCGGAGAACCAAAACCATGCCTCGTCATTCAATCAACAAAACCGTTGCCTGCGCCCGCAGCACCGCCAACCTCTTCACCCGCAATCAGGCCGATCTGCTCGCCAAGGGCTACGATGCCGCCGACGACATCGTCGCCCTGAACGCTGGCGCGGACGCGCTGCCCGTGACCGACGAAGCGCAGGAGCACGCCAAGACCGAACAGAAGGACGCCAGCACCGATGTCGCCGATGAAACCCGCTCCGCCTACACCCTCGCCAGCACCGCGCTCAAGACCGCCAGCGGTTTCCTCGGCAAGAAAGGCACCGAAGCCGACGAGGCCCGGCGCATCCGCAACGAAGTTTCCAATCAGGAAAACCCCGTCCAGGTCTCCGCCTTCGTCACCAGCGTCATCGCCTTCCTCAACAACCACAAGCCCGCCCTCCTCGCCAAGAAGTTCGATCCCACCGCCAAGATCGCCGAACTGACTCCCTTCGCCACGTCACTCACCGAAATGAAGGGCCACCACGAGGCCATGCGTGGCGGCCGCGGCGACGCCACCACCGCCGTCGAAGGCGCGATCGACGACCTGTTCAACTCCGCCAACGACAAACTCGAAGCCGCCATCGGCTTGTATCCACCCGACAGCGAATTCGTGAAGGAAGTCCTGCGCATCCGGGCCACCCTGCGCCGACGCGATCCCGGCCCGCCGACACCTCCCACCCCGCCCACGCCACCGCCG
>DATDFH010000392.1:0-2006 GCA_036522715.1 Verrucomicrobiia bacterium | reverse complement strand
GAGCCGCACGCTTTCGGTGAACTGTCCCACGCCCGCCGCCCACCGGTTGAACACGCACAACCGCAGCGCCACCACCGGCAGCTTCGGCACGCGGATGAAATTGATCACGCCGATGAGGAAGAAATTTCCATTCACTTCCTGGCGGATTTCCTCGCACACAAGCGAACATTGCAGGTCGGGGAGAATTCGGGTTGGGTTCATGTCAGGTCAAATTTGTTTCCGCCGCGCGCACCGTGTTCTGCATCAACATCGCAATCGTCATCGGCCCAACGCCGCCGGGGTTCGGAGTAATCTTCCCGGCAATGGGTTGCACCTCGGCAAACGCCACGTCGCCCACGAGCCGCGAGCCGCCCTTCGCCGCCGGGTCGCTCACGCGATTCACACCCACGTCAATCACCACCGCGCCCGGCTTCACCATGTCTGCCTTCACAAACTCCGCCACGCCCATCGCGGCGATCAAAATGTCCGCGCGCCGACAATGCGCCTTGATGTCGCGTGTGGCTGAATGGCAGATCGTCACCGTTGCGTTCGCGGCGCGGCCCTTCTGGCAAAGCATCGCGGTCATCGGTTTGCCCACGATGTTGCCGCGGCCCAGCACTACGGCCTCTGCTCCGTCGGTTTTAACATTCGAGCGTACAAGCAGTTCACGGATGCCCGCCGGCGTGCAGGGCTGAAAACCCGTTGCATCGCCCAGCATCAACTTGCCCACGTTCACAGGATGAAAGCCATCCACGTCCTTCGTCGCCAACACGCTCGCGTAAATGACCTCCTGTCGGATTTGTTTCGGCAACGGCGCTTGAACGAGAATTCCGTGCAGTCGCTCATCCGAGTTGAGCTTCGCCAGCAACGCGAGCAATTCCTTCTCGTTCGTCGCCTCCGGCAACACGTGCGTCTCGGAGAAAATCCCCAGCTCCGCGCAGGCCTTTTCCTTTCGCCCCACATAGACCTTCGAGGCTGGATCTTCGCCGACGCGCACAAACGCGAGGCCGGGCCGCACGCCGCGCGATTTGAGCGCTGCGATGCGCTGCGTGAGTTCGCCCTGGATTTGAGCGGCAATGGCGCGCCCGTCAATGAGATTCCCCAGCGCCATTACTCGAGGACCTGGATGCGCTGAATCGTGAGGACCGGCGTGTTGCGCCAGCGTTCATCCAGACCTTCCTCACCCGTGACGATAATGTGCAGGCCCTTGTAACGGTTCAAGTCGAGGTTCGTCGAGGTCGTGTAAAGGTAGTTGATCGTCTTGCCGGTGTCTGGACTCACGAGCCCAAACTTCGTTGGCGCTTGAATACTCACCGTGCCCTTCACGATGCCTTCATGCTGAATGATGCGCGGCGGCGGCGGCTCGACGGGCGCGGGAGCCGGTTCAAGCGCGGGCGGCGGCGCGGTCAACCCGACCACCGGCGCACTGGCCACATTCGTCGCATCAGTCGTCGTCGGCGCGACCGGCGCGGGTTCCGTTACGGGCGTCGGCGTGGGCGCGGGTTCGGTGGGCGGTGCGGGCGTGGCTACGGCCGCAATCGCCGGCGTTTCCTGTTTCAAGTATTGCGCTGCGACAAACGCGTACGCACCAGCGGGCGGCTCGATCTCGGTCCAATCGCCTTTCGTCGTGAGGACCTTCACCGCCGCGCCTTTTTCGAGCAGGCCAATGACGCTGTAATTCTCTCCGGGGCCGCCGCGGACGTTGAGCTTCTTGGGAATGACTGTCTGGTTCGAAGCGTTGACGAACGCGGTGTTCACCCAAGCGTGCGCGCCAGCGGGCAATCCAATCTTCGCCCACGCGGACGGCTCGTCTTCCTTGGAATTCTTGAGCGTCACCTCCTCGATCACGGTCACGGGAACGCCGATGCTAATCTTCGTCAGCACTTCGCCCTTGAGGCCGGCCTGCCCGCGGACGTTCACATTACTGGCCACGACAATCGCCGTGCCGGGCACGAGCGGCGTGGATTTCACCAGATCGGCGAGCGAGGGTTTTTTCGGCGCCGGTTTGGCGGGCTTCTTCGCTGACT
>DATDFH010000391.1:0-2846 GCA_036522715.1 Verrucomicrobiia bacterium | reverse complement strand
ATCGAGGGCCTTTACGTGGACAAGGGCGTGACGGTGGGCGACCTCAAGGGCACCGTCGAGGCGGTGTTCAAAGACGTGCTCGGCAGCGATGTGAAGTTGCGCTTCCGCCCGCACTACTTCAGCTACACCGAACCGAGTCTGGAAATTGATTTCACCAACGCGCTCGTGAAGAAGCTCGGCAAGGACTGGCTGGAGATCGCCGGCTGCGGCATGGTGCACCCGCAAGTCTTCGAGAACGTCGGCTACGATCCCGAGGTGTGGAGCGGCTGGGCCTTCGGCTTCGGCATCGAACGCATCGCCATGCTCCGCTACGGCATCACCGACATCCGGCTCTTCTACGAGAATGATGTGCGGTTTTTGAAACAGTTCTGAGGTTCTCCATGAGTGGCGAAAACAAAATCCGTGACGCTGCGGACGCAGTTAAGGGAATCGCTGAAGCGGTTCCGGTCTATCAAGACACTCTTCAGCCCGCGGCCAGAGAAGTTGGCACCGCACTCCAGAACGTCGCAAAGACGATTCACATTGCGCTTGCGCCTATCAGTGCACTCGTCTGGGGATACGAGAAGGTAAAGGATTTCGTGAGTATGTCCGTGGCGAAGAGACTTCAAGATGTGCCGGCGGAGCGCATCACGACTCCTTTGCCGCAAGTGGCGGGTCCTGCTTTAGAGGCGCTTCGATACACCGGTCATGATGAGAGCCTGCGTGAGATGTTCGCCAAGTTACTCGCGACAGCGATGAATTCGGACACCGCGGCAGAGGCACACCCGAGCTTTGTTGATATCATTCGACAACTCAGTTCTGACGAAGCAAAGATTTGTCGATTCCTAAAGCAGCGTGCATCGTACCCGGTCGTCAATCTGTACGTTGGGGAATCCGGGGGCAGACGGTACGCATTAACGCTCATCTCAAAGCTTGGTAATGAGGCGAATTGCGAATTCCCGATGATGATCCAGCGCTACTTGGGTAATTTGAGCCGGCTTGGTTTAGTCAGCGTTCACTTCGATTCCCACCTCAAAGTTGAACTCTACTTCGAAGTCGAAGGCAGCGTCGAGTTGACACCGTATTTGGAGAAAATAACGATCGAGGGCCACACGCCGCTATTCGAGCGGGGCATTATTGAACGAACACCGTTTGGACTACAGTTCTTCCTTGCCTGCATCGACTAGCGTTTGAATGAAAGTCACCCTCAACCGGCTCGATCAATACGTTGATTTCGAGTGGCCGCCCGAGGAACGTGTACAGCGGCTCTCAGACTAGTTTTTGCGTGGCACACCTACTCCCGATTCGAACTCGATCCGCCGCAGCGATCGTTGTAGTTGTTCTCAACGCGATCGCACTGAGCGGTCACGCCGCCGCACCGAGGACCCGCAACGTTTTCCTCATCACCACCGACGGCTTACGCTGGCAGGAGGTGTTCAGCGGCGCGGAAGAGGCTTTGCTCAACGACAAGAGCGCCACCGGCAATCCGGAGCGCATGAAGCAACTTTTCTGGAAGGCGACGCCGGAGGAACGACGACGGACTCTCCTGCCGTTCTTCTGGAGCGAACTCGCGAAGCACGGGCAGCTTTACGGGAACCAACTCAAGGGCAGCGAGTGCCGCGTCACCAACGGGAAGAATTTCTCCTACCCCGGCTACAATGAGTTCCTCACCGGCGCCGCCGATTCGCGCATCACGAACAACGCCGCCACGCCGAACCCGAACACCAACGTCTTCGAGTGGCTCAACACGCGGCCCGCGCGTCACGGCAAGGTCGCCGCCGTCGTGAACTGGAACGTCATCCCGTGGATCCTCAACACGCCGCGCAGCCAGTTGCCGGTGTGGAGCGGTTACGCACCACCGCGCGGCGCGCCGGTCATCACCGCGCCCCAGCTCCTCGAAGACATTTCGCAGGACATCACGCCGGTTTTTTCCGACATCATCTTCGACGCGTTCACCATCCACACCGCGCTGGACTACGTGGAGCGGCAACGCCCGCGCGCGTTCTATCTGGCGTTCGGCGAAACGGACGAATGGGCGCACGAGGGCAAGTACGATCGGTATCTCATCGCCGCGCGGCGCGTGGACCGTTTCATTCACGAGTTGTGGGAAACCTGCCAGTCGCTCCCCCAGTATCGAGACAAGACGACGTTCATCATCACCACCGACCACGGGCGCGGCTCCGGTCCGAGCGAATGGAAGGGCCACGGCGAGAAGATCGCGGGTTCGGAAAACACGTGGGTCGCGATCCTCGGCCCCGACACACCGCCACTGGGTGAACGCGAGCGTTGTTGCCCGATCGCGGCAAGTCAGATCGCCACAACCGTCGCGGCATTTCTCGGCGAGGATTTCCGGCAGTGTAGCCCGCGCGCCGCGATGCCCATCATCGAGGCTTTTCAACACTGACCGGACCGGGCAAGCTTCCCGCCTTTGCAAGCTGCATGAAAGTCACGCTCAACTGGCTCAAGCAATACGTCGATTTCGACTGGTCGCCCGAAGAACTGGCCGAACGGCTCACCATGCTCGGCCTCGAAGTCGAAGGTGTGCAGAAGCTCGGCGGTGAGTTCGAGGGCATCGTCGTTGCGCAAGTCCTCACGCGCGACAAGGTGCCCGGCTCGGACAAGCTCTCGGTCTGCAAGGTCAATGACGGCAAGGGCGAGCGCACGATCATCTGCGGCGCGCAGAACCATCAGCCCGGCGACAAGGTCGCGCTGATCCTGCCGAACTTCGCGTTGCCAATGAAGCCGGGTGACAAGGAACCGTTCGTCATCAAGGAGCGGAAAGTTTTCGGCATCACCAGCCAGGGCATGATGTGTTCGCCGCAGGAGTTGGGCCTGGCCGAAGAGGTTGACGGAATCATCATCCTGAA
>DATDFH010000390.1:0-5472 GCA_036522715.1 Verrucomicrobiia bacterium | reverse complement strand
GCTGACGACGCCTTGCCGGCCGCGCAGGCGAAGTTCACGCTCAGCGCCTTCAACAACGCAGGCCGCTCCGACAAGAAGCTCGTCGAGCGCCTAAGCAAGCTTGCAGGTTTCTCCGCCGACCTGCCGGCCTACAGCGCGGAGTTCGTTCATGAAATCGTTTCCAATTCGCGCACCGCGAACGTCGCCGCCGGCCGGCAAATTTATGACACGCTCGGTTGCGCAACCTGTCATACGATCAACAACGCCGGCGGCAAGGTCGGCCCCGATCTTTCGGCGCTCGGTCGCGGCCTGCCGGTGGACATGATTGTGACCGAAGTGATCTGGCCGCAGTTGAACGTGAAGGAGGGATTCGAGGCCGTGCGCGTGAGCACCCGCGACGCTGACATTGTAGAAGGTTTCCGCCAGAACGAAACGACCGACGAGATCGCCATCCGCGACATCCTGACCGGCGGCATCACAAAGATTCCACGCGCAAAGGTGGCGAACGTGCGCTCGATCGGCTCACCGATGCCCGAGGGCCTGACCGCGCCGCTGTCGAAGCAACAACTCGCCAACCTCGTGCGCTATCTGAGTGAACTTGGTAAATGAATTCTGCAGATGACATTGAGTCGCGCCTTGGCGCGATCACGAACTACCTCCGCCTTTCGCCCGATCTCGCGACGGCGGGCCAGCCGACGCGCAAACAATTTGAAGACCTTTCCGCTGCGGGTTTTCGCACCGTCATCAATCTCGCGTTGACCACCTCCACCAACGCGTTGCCCGATGAGCGCGAGATCGTCGAACGGCATGGGATGGAATACGTCCACATTCCGGTGGTGTGGGAGGCGCCGCGTTTCGAGGATTTCGCGACGTTCGCCGAAGTGATGCGCGAATGGCGTGCAGCCCCGGTGTTCGTTCATTGCGCGCTGAACATGCGCGTCTCGGCTTTCGTCTTCCTGCACCGCACGCTGATCGACGCCACAGCTCCAGCCGCCGCCGAAAAAGATTTGCACCGCATCTGGACGCCTGACGAAGTCTGGCCAGCGTTTATCGCTGAAGTGCGGCGGCGCTGGACCGAAGAGCGAATCAGCAAGGTTTGAACACTCAACGGTGATCTTATGAAACGAAATTCCCTCCTCAGCATGTGCGCGCTGCTCGTGCTGCTCTGCGTTTTGATGTCGGCCCGGGCCGCGCAGCGCCCGCCCAATATCATCTTCATCCTCGTCGACGACTGGGGCTGGACTGACGCTTCGTGTTTCGGCAGCAAGTTTTACGAGACGCCGAACATCGACCGGCTCGCGCGCGAGGGGATGAAGTTCACCCAAGGTTACGCCGCCTGCACCGTTTGCTCACCGACGCGCGCGGCGGTGATGACGGGCAAATATCCCGCGCGGCTGCACATCACCGATTGGATCGCCGGGCACAACCGGCCGTACGCCAAGCTCAAGATTCCCAATTGGACGCAGCACCTGCCGCTGGAGGAACGCACGATCGCGGAGGAGTTGAAGGCGCGCGGCTATGCCACCGGGATTTTCGGCAAGTGGCATCTCGGCGGTGAGGAGTTCTTCCCCGACAAGCAGGGCTTCGACCTGAACTTCGGCGGCTGTCACATGGGCGCGCCGCGCAGTTATTTTCCGCCCTACGGCATTCCGACCATCACGGACGAGCACCAGGGCGAGTTCCTCAGCGACCGGCTCACGTCGGAGGCGTTGAAGTTCATCGAGGCGCACAAGGAGAAGCCGTTCTACATCTACTTCCCGCACTACGCTGTCCACACGCCGATCGCGGGCAAGCCGGAGGTCATCGAGAAATACAAAAAGAAAATCGCCGCGGACATCAACCACAGCAACGCAGTCTATGCCGCGCTGGTCGAGAGCGTGGACGACAGCGTCGGCGCGGTGATGAAGAAGCTCGCGGAATTGAAGCTCGACCAGAACACCGCGATCTTCCTCACCGGCGACAACGGCGGCCTCTCGCGCACGATTCGCAACGGTGTTTGGGGCAACCCGCTCTCGACCGACAACACGCCTCTGCGTTGGGGCAAAGGCTCGGTGTACGAAGGCGGCACACGCGTGCCGCTCATCGTGAAGTGGCCCGGCGTCACCAAACCCGGCAGCGTGAACGAAGTGACGCCCGTCATCAGCGTGGACTACTTCCCGACGATTCTGGAAATTGTCCGGTTCGGAGTCCCGGCTTCAGCCGAATCAGGACCGCCTAAAGGCGGAACTCCAAACGTGGACGGCGAGAGCATCGTCTCTCTGCTCAAGGGCGGCACGAAGCTGAAGCGAGACGCAGTTTACTGGCACTACCCGCACTATCATCCCGGCAGCGCCACGCCCTACAGCGCCATCCGCCAGGGCGATTGGAAGCTCATCCATTTCTTCGAGGACGACCACGTGGAGCTTTACAACTTGAAGGCTGACATCGGCGAGCAGCGCGACCTCGCAAAGACCGAAACGAAGCGCGCCGCGGAACTCCGCGCCAAACTTGACGCGTGGCGCACTGAAGTCGGTGCGCAGTTGCCGACGAAGAATCCGAACTACGATCCAGCCCGCGAATGGGACGGCGAAGGCGGGGCGAAGAAAGCTGACGCGAAGGGCAAGAAGGCGAAGAAGAAGTGACGCGGCCCATCTCGACTGGCAATCTGCCCTTCGGCGTAACAATTGAACTGATCCAAGATGCCCATAATCACGAGCAACAAGTCCAAGCCAGATTACGACGTGGTCATCGTCGGTTCCGGTGCGGGCGGCGGGCAGATGGCTTACACGCTCACGCTCGCCGGCTTGAAGTGTGCGATGCTTGAGGCCGGCCGCTCCTACAATCCCGACACCGAGACGGCGATGTTTCAGCGGCCCGACCAGTCGCCGCTTCTCGGCACGGGCACGCCGGACAAGATCAGCAATTTTTGGGACGCGACCGTGGACGGCGGCTGGACGGTGCCGGGCGAGCCTTACACGCAGGCCAGCACCAAGCCCGAGGAGCAATTCTGGTGGTGGCGCCCGCGGATGCTCGGCGGCCGGACGAATCATTGGGGCCGTATGTCGTTGCGCAACGGCCCGTACGATTTCAAGCCGCGCTCTCGCGACGGGCTGGGCTTCGACTGGCCCATCAGCTACGGGGACGTCGAGGCATATTATACGAAGGTCGAGATGCTCATCGGCGTTTTCGGCACAAACGAGGGACTGGAGAACACTCCTGACTCACCGCCCGGTGTGTTGTTGCCGCCGCCCAAGGGGCGCGCCGCGGAACTTTTCACCCAGAAGCATGCGAAGAAACTTCGGATCCCTGTAATCTCCATTCACCGCGCGGTGCTGACACGCCCGCTGGATGCGGACACGATTCCGGCAAAATTGCATCCGGGCAATCCGTGGGCGCAACGCATCGTCGCCGATTCGATGCGCCCGCGCGCGGCGTGTTTCTGGGCCACCGATTGCCACCGCGGCTGCAACATCCGCGCGAACTACCAGAGCACAACCGTGCATCTGCCGCCCGCGCTGGCCACGGGGAATCTCGACATCATCCCGAACGCCCACGCGCGCGAGGTCACGCTCGGCAAGGATGGCAAGGCCAGCGGCGTGCTCTACATCGACAAGTCCACCGGCCGTGAGGAACGCGTGAAGGCCAAAGCGGTTGTGCTTGCGGCGAGCAGCGGCGAGAGCGTGCGCATTTTGCTGAACTCGAAAGGTGCGCGCTTTCCGCAAGGGCTGGCCAACAGCAGCGGGCTAGTTGGCAAATACATCATGGACTCGGTCGGCGCGACCGTGTCGGGCCAGATTCCCGCGCTGGAAAATTTGCCGCCGCACAACGAAGACGGCGCGGGCGGGCCGCATTTCTACATGCCGTGGTGGCTCTACAAGGAACAGGTCGCCGGCAAGCTCGGCTTCGCGCGCGGTTATCACACCGAGTTCAACGGCTCGCGTCACATGCCCGGCGGCCGCAATCCCCTGTCGGACGATCTGGGCCGCGGCGCGTACGGTACGAAGTTCAAGGAGGCGGCGCGGCGCTACTACGGCTCGACGGTCGGCTACACGTGCCGCGGCGAAATGATTCCGAACGAGAACTCGTTCGCGGAGCTCGACCCGCAGGTGAAGGACAAATGGGGCATCCCCGTCTTGCGCTGGCACTGGAAATGGAGCGAGCATGAATTGAAGATGGTCGAGCACGCGATGCAGACCTACGCCGTGCTCATCGAGGCGATGGGCGGCACCGTCCGCACGAAGAAGGGCCGGACGGGCCGCGACGCCATCGAGGCCGGTGGCAAGGTGATCCACGAAGTCGGCGGCGCGTTGATGGGCGCGGATGCGAAGAAGTCCGTGTGCAACGGGTGGAACCAGACGTGGGACGTGAAGAATCTGTTTCTCTGCGACGCCGCACCGTTCCCGTCGAATGCAGACAAGAATCCCACGCTCACGATCATGGCGCTGGCGTGGCGCACGGGCGATTACATCGTCGAGCAGGCGAAGAAGGGAAACCTGTGAAGAAAGTATTCAGTGTTCAATGTTCAGTGTCCAGTGAGCGGCTCCCGCGGCGCACGGTCTTCAAGTGGTTCGCGGCGGTCGTGGCGGCCTCACAATTGCCAGAGCTTGATGTTGGGACGCGTGCGGCGGTGCCGACGGCGAAGGGCTACGGCACCGACCCGATCGTGGCGGGTTACTACAAGCCCGGCGACTTCTGGGCGCTCACACTCACGCCCGAGCAGCGCAAGACCGTCACCACGCTGGCCGATGTGATTCTCCCCGCCGATCACCTTGGCCCGGCCGCGAGTGAAGTGCGCGTGCCGGATTACATCGACGAGTGGGTCAGCGCGCCGTACCCGCAACAGCAGAAGGATCGCACGGTGGTGTTGGCCGGCGTGCAATGGGTCGAAGAGGAATCGCGGAGGCGCTTCAAGAAAGACTTCGCGAGTCTGAGCGAGGCGCAGAAGCACGCCATCTGCGATGACATTTGCTCGCGCACCGGCGTGAAGAAGGAGTTCGGCAAGGCGGCCGAATTTTTCGCGCTGTTCCGCAACCTCGCGGCGAGCGCGTATTACGGAACCGAGGCTGGTTGGGAAGCGCTTGGCTACGTCGGCAATGTTCCGCTCACGCAATTCGACGGACCGCCGAAGGAATTGCTGGATCGCCTCGGCGTCGAGCAGACGGTGAAGTGAGCGCGCCAGGCGAAAAAGAGTGAGTCGATCCGCAACGCAGACGGCTTCGGTGTACGTCGCCTCCTACCGGGTGAACGCCACCGTCTGCTCCGTGATCAGGAAGTCCTCGCCCCACAACATCGGCATCATCTCGTGCTTGTCGAACGCCGTGCGGCTGCTGCCGAGCATCAACGTCGCCGTGCGGTTGCCGCCGAACGCGTGGAGCATCTCGTATTCGTGCAGCGGCAGGCGAAAGGCTGGCTTCATCTTTTTGAACTCTGCTGACAGCGCGCGGTCGCCCTGAAACTGGCCGAGCGACATCCGCACGTTGGGTTTGAAGCCGAGCGCGACGCCTTTGCGCAGCC
>DATDFH010000389.1:0-2160 GCA_036522715.1 Verrucomicrobiia bacterium | reverse complement strand
TTGTGCTGGATGATGAAATTCTGCCAGTCCGCAAACCACACCGCGCCATCGGGGCCGACCTCGGCGAAGACGGGCGACATCCATTCATCGCTGCTCGCGACGAGATTGTAGCCGTCCTTCGCCACGTAGCCCGCACCGTCGGGCTGAATGTCCATGAGCGCGATGAGCTTCATCGTCGGTTCGCAGACCATTGCCTTGCCTTGCAATCGCGGCGGGAGATTTGCGGACGAGATGAACGCGCTGCCGGCCGCCGCCGTGTAGCCGCCGAACACATCCACCTGCCGAAAATTCGGCGTGATCGGATGGCATTGGTCCTGAACGTTGATGCGCTTGGCCGTCATCACGCGCACGCCCGATGGGACGACCGTCGCTGGGATGCCGCCGAAGAAAATCGGCGCGTTGTTCGCCGTGCCGCCGAACTGGTCGCCCGCGTCGTTCGCGCTGTGGCCCCACGCGTTGTTCGAGAACTGGTGGAGGAATTCGAGCGCCGAGCCGTCGGCCTTGAAGCGATACGTGCCCATCGTGAACTTCCTAGCCACGCCGCGCACCTTGCCGTCGAAGCCCGAGTAGCCGACGCAGCCGTAGAGCCAGTTGTCGAGGCCGTAATGGAGGTTGTTCGCCGTCGCGTGCGTGTCGCGGATGCCCCAGCCGGTGATGATCTCCTCGCGAATGTCCGCCTTGTCGTCGCCGTTGGAGTCCTTGAGAAAAAGAAAACGCGGCGACTGCGAGACGATCACGCCGCCGTTGGCGAATGCGAGCGCCGTCGGGATGTTCAAGTGATCTGCGAACACGGTGAACTTGTCCGCGCGCCCGTCGCCGTCGGTGTCCTCGCAGATCACGATGCGATCGTTGCCCATGCCGTCGGGCTTCACTTCGTGGGGATAATCGCGCGTCTCGGCGACCCAGCAGCGCCCGCGCTCGTCCCACGCGAAGGCAATGGGCTTGCCGATTTGAGGATCGGACGCGAACAACTCCAAGTGCATGTCCGCCGGCACCTGCGTGCGTTCCTGCGTACCCTTGGCGCTGAAGGGATGCTGGAACGTCACAGGCTCCGGACGCTTCTCGTAGTTCGCGATGGTCGGCCGCGCCTCGCGTTTCTCCGGCTCGCGCTGTGCAAGGAATTTTTCCCAGTCGGCTTTGCGCGCGGCGCTGAGGCTTGCGAGCACTTCCTTGCGCAATTCCTCCGGCGTCGTCTTCTCGCCGACCTTGATCGCCTTGCTCAGCGCGGGCGAACCATCCGCCTTCGGCCTCAACACCAGCGCGTCGTAGCGCGAAAGCTGTTCCGCATCGGGCCTCGTGCCGGTGGCATAATCGAACCAGATCGCGTCGCGCCCCAACTCGCGCATCGCGTCGTGCAACGGCCCGAGCGTCGTCTGTTCGGTGCCCACCGGGTCAAAGTAAAGCACGCGCACCGGCCTCGTGGCGGCCATCGATGTGGTGACGGCGGCAGTTGCCAGAAATGCGGCGAGCGTCGCCAGGAACCGCGCGGGCGCGCTCCGCAATCGAAAGGTGATCAGCATGGTTCAGATCATAGGCGTGGGTGTCGATACCTCCATGAGCTTTCGCGTATTTCGTTTGAGGTTTTGCCGCGCCCGCGGCGACCTGCTAGAAACCGGAGCGTGCGCAAAGTCGCCCTGCTCATCGAAACGTCGAACGCCTACGCGCGCGGGCTGTTGCGCGGCGTGGTGACCTACATTCGCGAGCACCGGCCGTGGTCACTCTATCTCGCCGAGCACGGACGCGGCGATGAACCGCCCGGTTGGCTCAAGGATTGGAACGGCGACGGCATCATCGCGCGCATCGAGAATCCCGCCATCGCCCGCGCGCTGCGCGACGTGAAAGTGCCGGTCGTGGATGTCAGCGCGGCGAGATTGATCCCGTCGCTCCCGTGGGTGGAGACGGATGACGCGGCCATCGCGCAGGCGGCGTTCGAGCATTTGCGCGAACGCGGCTTTCGAAACTTCGCCTACTGCGGCGACCCGCGTTTCAACTGGTCCACGTGGCGCGGCGAACACTTCGCGCGCGCGGTACGCGTCGAAGGCGGGACATGCCTCACGTATTCGCCGGCGGAAAATATTTCCGGCGACGAGGGCAGGCAGTCCGAAGACATCGCGCGCTGGATTCGCAAGCTGCCGAGGCCCGTTGGCGTGATGGCGTGCT
>DATDFH010000388.1:0-2573 GCA_036522715.1 Verrucomicrobiia bacterium | reverse complement strand
TTTATTCCGGTTTCGATGAGACGTGGCGCTGGCGCTACGAGGTCGCGGACCGTTACCACCAACGGTTCTGGAACCAACTCGCGCGCTGGATCATGGACGCGCCCTACCCCGCCGCCGACAAATTCGTCTCGCTCGACTCGGGCGCACTCACCTATCGGCCGGGCGAGATGGCGGAGTTGCGCGCGCAGGTCCGCGACGCGCAGGGCAAGCTGCTCACGCACGCCAAGGTCGAGGCGCAACTTTTCCGCGACGGTCGAAAGGCGGCCACGGTCACGCTGGCCGGCGAGGAGAACGAAGGCGGCGTTTACCGCGGCCGCACGGCGCCGCTGGCTGACGGAATTTACGAGGTCTATGTCCGCGTCGAGGGTTTTCCCGAATCCGAGATGAAGGCGCGCACGACCTTCGTGGTCGAGCCGCGCGAGGCATCGGAGTTGGTGGAGTTGACCTGCAATGAGGAGTTGCTCCAGCAGATGGCACGCGCCTCGGGCGGCGAATATTTCCGCGAAGAGGACGCCACGCGCCTGCTCGACACGCTCGCGCCCTTGAGCCGCGGCAAGATCGTCGAGAGCGAAACCATCCTGTGGCAAAGCTGGTGGTGGCTCGGCGCGGTCGTCGCCGTACTCGCGCTGGAGTGGTTAATGCGGAAGCGGTCGGGAATGCTATAGCTTCTTGCAGTCGCCTTTCGTATCAGCCCATCTAGCCGAGGATTCCGGCTAGCAGGTCGAAGGCATCGACCTATTTCATGATGATGACGGCTTCGCGCAACAATACGCTTTTCAAAATCTTCTTCGTTCGAATGCAAGAATACTTGGGGATCAGCACTTCGCCGGTTTTTGCGTCAACCACGTCGCTCGATATCTTTTCGCCCTCTAAGAGCTTCCAAAGAACGTTGACCGCTTTCTTGAGTTCGATCATTTCAACAGTTGGGCTGGAATTCATACGCTTCTCACTACACAAGTGTTCAGATGCTTTCAATGGCCTGCTTACTTCATAGCTTTTTGAGACTCGGGCGTGTGTCACAATTCGGCATCAGAAAATCCCCCACAGTACTCAACGCTTCTTCCATCGGTATTTTGAGGTGCCTCGCTTTGGATTCAATTGCTGTATATGCAGCGGCGCATATCAAGAACTTGTCCACATCGGTAACCGGCACAGGTGATCCATCGAACCGCACACCGCATAAGTACCATCCATGCGCGTTGCAGTTGCTGGCTACTTCCTTCACCAGATCAAACACGGACTTGTGATATCTACCAGGTCCTCGGCGGGGTGTCGTGTCGGGTCTGAAGTAGTAAGCACGGTATCGTTTCTGTTTCATAAGTGATCGAATGGTTTGTTGTTAGAATTTGCGGGCCGGCTTCTTCGATACATTTCGGGTAGCCGAGAGAGTGATAGCACGCTCAGTGCCGGCCGCGCGCGCCGACCTTTCGCCGCGCCGAACCGCCGGCTGAGACCTCACTGCAAAGAATCCTGAAGATTGAATCAAGACTTCGGGCTCTAAGAGCGCGCGGCATAGGTCAACAACTCACCGGAATTTCCCTTTGGTAATGAATCATCTGCCTGTGGTATCAATCCAAGAAGCATCCGCATGAGCACCACGCTTGATCCTGTCATCCAGCAACGACTGGCCACGCTCGGGCGGCGCTGGCGGCGGCTGGTGTGGTTGCGGGGACTCGGCGGCGCGCTGGGCGCGCTCATCGGCGGGTTGATACTTCTCGCGCTCCTCGACTGGCTGGTCGTGATGCCCGATTGGTTGCGCTGGTCGTTCAGCGCGGCGATCTATCTCGGCACGGCGATCGTGGCGTGGCGAGTGGCCGGCCGTTACCTTATCCACACTCCCAATACACGCGAGCTTGCGCGCATCGCCGAAACCGCGGATCCGCGTCTGCGCGAAAACCTTCTCGCTGCGGTTGAACTCGGCGACGACAAAGAACGCTGGGATTCCCCGGCGTTCCGCCAATTACTCCAGGAGTCCGTCGCCGCGCGCGTGAGGGACTTGCGGGCTGACAAGGTGCTGCCGCGCCGGATCGTCGTCGGGTGGCTGGCCACCGGTGCGGGAACAATCCTGTTGTGCGCCGGGCTGTTGCTTTTTCCCGGATTGCACTTCGGTCAGATGTTCCTGCGCGCTGCGGCGCCGGCTTCGGATATCGAGCGCGTTTCGCGGACGAAGATCGCGATCCTCTCTCCCAATCAACAAACGCAGACCGTCCCGCGAGGTGATGCGATTCCCGTGGTGATCGGCGTGTCGGGTGCAGGTGCGCAGGCGGCGACGCTGGAAATCTTTCGCGCCGGCAAACCCGTCGAGCGCGTCACGATGATCGCCTCGGCGCCGTCGCAATTCAGCGGTGCGCTGATGGCCGACGAGCCGCGCCTCGAATACCGCATCCGTTCCGGCGACGCGCTCACGCGCCGTTATGAGCTACACACGCGCCCGCGTCCGCGCGTCGTGCAATTCGAGAAGACCTACCGCTTCCCCGCCTACACGCGCCTGCCCGATCAGCGCGTCGCCGAGGAGGGCGGCGACCTCGCGGCTTTGGAAGGCAGTGAGGCCGAGCTGACGTTGCACATCGATC
>DATDFH010000387.1:0-9388 GCA_036522715.1 Verrucomicrobiia bacterium | reverse complement strand
GCGTGGATGATGGACACCTATTCGGTCCACATGGGGTACAGCGTGCCGGGCGTCGTGACGGGAAAGCCGGTGGGCCTTGGCGGTTCGCTCGGCCGGCGCGAGGCGACGGGACGCGGCGTCGGCTACCTCGCCAACCGCTCGATGGACGTGCTCGGCATGGACGCGACCAAAGCCACGGCTTGCATTCAAGGATTCGGAAACGTCGGCTCCGTCACTGCCTTCTCACTCGCCAAGTACGGCGTGAAGATCACGGCCGTGAGCGACGCCGACGGCGGCATCTACAATCCGAAGGGCCTCGACCTCTGGAAGCTGGAACAGCACATTGCGAAGACCCGCACGGTCCAAGGCTTCCCTGAAGCCGAGCCGATCACCAACGCCCAGCTCCTCGTCATGCCATGCGACATCCTCGTGCCCGCGGCGCTCGAACGCCAGATCAACGCCGACAACGCCGCCCAGATCAAATGCCGCATCCTCGCCGAGGGCGCCAACGGCCCGACCACGCCCGATGCCGACGCGATCCTCGACCAGCGCGGCGACGTGTTCGTCATCCCCGACATCCTCGCCAATGCGGGCGGCGTGGTGGTTTCCTACTTCGAGTGGGTGCAGGACTTGCAGAGCTTTTTCTGGAGCGAGTCCGAAGTGGTGGACAAACTCTTCCGCATCCTCGAAACCGCGTTCACTCAGACGCTCAACCTGAGCCGCAAGAAAAAGATTTCGATGCGCCTGGCCGCGTTAAGCCTCGGCGTCAAGCGCGTCCATGAGGCGAAGTGCATCCGTGGACTATTCCCGTGAGCGCGTTTTGAGAACGCCCGCTCGCGGTAACGCACCGGCCCATGCCTCTCTCCGCTTTCCCAAAATGTTTTCTCAACGACCTCGTCGTTCATCGCACGATGACGGTCGAGCAGTGGATCGATCTAGCCGCGAGCGAACTGGATATCGACGGACTTGAATTCTACATCGGTTTTGCCCCGCTCGATGACGATGCAGCTTTGGGCAAACTCCGCGCGCGGATCGAGTCGCACGGGCTTGAGATGCCGATGATGTGCTGCTCACCGGACTTCACGATTCCTGACGCGGCCGGGCGCGCGCGCGAAATGGAGAAAGAAAAACGAGCCATCGAGGTGACCGCGCTGCTCGGCGGAAAATTCTGCCGCGTGCTGAGCGGCCAGCGCCGTCCCGGCGTGTCGCGCACCGATGGCGTGAAGATGGCCGCCGAGTGCATCGCCTCGCTCCTGCCGCACGCGGAGAAGCGCGGCGTCACGCTCATCCTGGAAAACCACTACAAGGACGGTTTCTGGCAGTTCCCCGAGTTCGCGCAGAAGATGGACGTGTTCCTCGAACTGCTCGACGCAATCCCGCGCAGCCCGTGGTTCGGAGTGAACTACGACCCGTCGAACGCGGTCATCGCGGGCGACGATCCGATCGCGCTGCTCGAAGCGGTGAAGGACCGCGTGGTGACGATGCACGCGAGCGACCGTTATTTCGAGGGTGGCACGATTGCCGATCTGCGCAAGCTGGAGGCGCATCCGCACGCCGGCTACGCACCGATCCTCAAGCACGGCGTCATCGGCTGCGGCCTCAATGACTACGACAAGATTCTCTCGATTCTCAAGGTGGCTGGTTTCCGCGGCTGGATCAGCATTGAGGACGGCGAGGACGCGAAGCTCGGCATGAAGCATCTGCGCGAGTCGGCGGAATTCCTTCGCCGGAAAATGAAGCAGCACGGTCTGGCGTGAGTGGAGTGTCCGAGGAGAGCGCGGCCGGCGACTCGCTTCACGGAGGGGAGACCTCGACCGTGAGGACGGTGTAGCCTCCTGACTTCGCGTCCGCCTCCAGTTTGAGCAATCCGCGCTTCTGCGCTTCGAGCAGGAGGTCGTTGAAGGATCGGAATCCGTAGGCGCGCTCGTTGAAACCAGGATTTCTCCGTTTGATCGCCTGCTTGATCATGGAACCCCAGATGGCTTCGTCGGCTTCGCGTTCGCCAGTGATGGCTTCCAGCGTTTCCACCACGAGGTCAAACGCCTTCTCCAGAGACGGGCCTTTCACCTCGACGCCCGCGGATTTCGGAGCGGCCGCCGCGGAGGAGGTGCGTCGGCGCAGCTTGGCCGGCTCGGCGCGCACGAGGTCGTCGTAGTAGATGAACTCGTCGCAGTTGTTGATGAAGAGGTCGGAGGTCGAATTCTTGACGCCTACGCCGATGACGGTCTTGGCGTTTTCGCGCAGCTTGCTCACGAGCGGGGAAAAATCCGAGTCGCCGCTGATGATGACGAAGCTGTCCACGTGGCCCTTCGTGTAACAGAGGTCGAGCGCGTCCACCACCATACGGATGTCGGCGGAATTCTTGCCCGACTGGCGCACGTGCGGAATCTCGATCAGCTCGAAGGCCGCCTCGTGCAGGCCGCGCTTGAAGTCCTTGTAGCGGTCGAAATCGCAATACGCCTTCTTGACCACGATGTGGCCCTTAAGCAGCAGGCGTTCGAGCACCTTCTGGATGTCGAAGCTCGGGTAGTTCGCGTCGCGGGCACCGAGGGCGATGTTCTCCAAGTCGAGGAACACCGCCATCGTGGAATCCGAATCGTGTGTGTTCAATTGGAGGGATGATGCTTGGCGGTGCCTCGGCTGGACGCCCGTCGGTTGGCTTCCTTCTGTTCCCTCCGATGGCGCCTCATCTCGCGGTAGCCCACGAGCTTCTTGCGCTGCTCATCCCAAAAGCGAAAGGTCATGGATTTCCAACTGGTCGTCAGCGTGATCGGCTTCACCTGTTGAAAGAGCGGGTCGGCGCGGTGGCAGCGTTCCAGATTGTAGTTGGGAATGCGCGGGCTGAGATGATGAATGTGATGAAACCCGATGTTGCCTGAAAACCACTGGAGGACTTTGGGCAGCTTGTAGAACGAGCTGCCTTGCAGCGCCGCCGCGGTGAAGTCCCAGTTCTCGCCGCGTTCCCAGTAAACGTCCTCGAATTGATGCTGCACATAGAACATCCACACCCCAACGCCGCCGCCCACCATCTGAATGGTCAACTGGATCAGCACGTAGGGCACGATGCCAAAGACCCAGCTCAACCCCGCCGCCATTCCCAGGATCGCCAGGTTCATCCAGTACACCGAGTAACGCTCACGCTTGTCCGCCCTGGATTTTGGAAACCGCTGCAGGACCAGGAACAGGAACAACGGCGCCAGACCGAACAGAACGATTGGATTGCGCGCGAGCCGGTACGCGAAGCGTTTCCAGCGTGACGCCTCCAGGTATTCCTGCACCGTCATCGTCCACACGTCACCGGTGCCGCGCTTGTCCAGGTGGCCCGCGCTCGCGTGATGGATCGAGTGTTCCCAGCGCCAGTGATAGTAAGGCGTGAAGGTCAGCACGCCGGCGATGAACCCGAGGACATCATTCGCCATCCGTGATTTGAAAAATGAACCGTGCCCGCAGTCGTGGAAAATGATGAAGACACGGATGAGGATTCCCCCCGCCAACACCGCGAGCGGAATGGTGAGCCAGTACGAAACCTCCCGGCTACGGTACATCAGATACCAGAGGATGGCGAAAGCGCCGAACGTATTGACGACCTGCCACAGCGCGCGCCAGAGAGACGGCTCCTGGTACTTGAGCACGATCTCCTTCCACACGGCCGTGTCGGCGTGAATCTTGGGCGGCGGAGAAATCAAATTGTCGGTCATATTTCGTCTGGCGCGCGCGGTCGCCTCGGCCATTGCGGGCGGGATGCAGCGCACCTGATTGTTTCCCAATTCTACACCCGATGGCAAGAGAAGCCACACGCGGAGATCACGCCATGATCTCGAAACGTCGCGCGAGGAAAGTTGAATGAAACGGCTTGATCGCTGAAGAGCGCAACGCCCGTGTCGGGAGGCGGTGGCTGAACCGCTGTCAGCGTGCCGTTGTTGCGCTGGTGGACTCAACCTTCGCCGTTGCCAAACTTGTACGCCGCGCCGAGGCCGACGACGATGGAGATGATGTTGAAGATGCCCAGCGCCTTGGCCCAAAAGATCGCACGCATCACCGGGCTGTTGTGCAGCTCATCCTCGTTCTTCTTCAACTCGGCCATCATTTGCTCCTTGCTCTTGCGCCCTTCGACAATGTCGCGCGCCTCTTTAAGCCCTGTTTGGCGGAAGTCTTTCACGTCCTGGTTGCTGATCGCATCGAGATTCGGTGTCGCGCCGTCGGCATCCTCTTTCGCGAGGTATATCCGGATTTCGTCGTCCGTTCCATTCGGCACGGCGGCAACGACCTTTTTCGCATCCGCCAGTTCCTGTTGATAAACTTCTTCGCGGTCGGTGTCGGTTGAGCGCCAGTGGCCCATCTCGCTCGAAGCACGCATCGCCTGGAAGCCGATGATGAACATCAGCGCGACGCCCGCGGTCATCAGGCCCATCGTCTGCCCTTCGGTGCGTCCCATCCAGCGCGCGCCAAAACCGGCGAACCAGCCGACGGCAATCGCCATGATCCCCCACTTCATCTCGGTGCCCTTCCACAGTCCGTACCAGATTGCGCACGCGATCAACGCCCCGATTGCCGCCCCGGCCATGCCTTTCCACATGTTCGGCTCGGCGTAAACTCGAAATCCCTTCTTCGTGGGCGCGCCCTCGACGCTCGCCGGGCTCAGGCTCTGGCGAAGCGGCGGCATCAGCGGCGGGGGCGGCGCTGCGTGTTCCCCGGGTGGAGCCGTGCGACTGATGCGTAACTTGGGCGCTTCCGAATTGATGCCCGCATTGGCAGTCGGGAGTTGCTCGCGAATCTGTCCGTTGGCCAGTTCGGTCCCATCCACGCCGCACACGGGACAGAGAATCTCGACCGGCATCCGGCCATCGACGGGTTCCACCTCGAATGCGTATCGCTGACCGCAACTGCACTGCACTTTGATTTCCATGCGCGTCTCTGGCGTGAGCCGGGTATTTGGGACAGATGCGAGAATGCCAGACTGAAATGTCCCGGCAAGACTGAATTCGCCTCAGCTTGATTGCTGCCCCACCTCCGTCGCCACGAAATCCAGGCAGTATTAATCAGGTGCGTTCATCGGTCGGTGGCGATCAAGCTCACTTCCCGTTCCCGCTCCGGATGGTGCCGGAGAAGTGACGTCTGGAGCATCGCCATCGCGAGCGTGTCGCAACGGGATGCGGCGGAGTAAACATTCTCCCGAACGGAGGCGCGGGGCAGGGGACTTTGATCGGGCCAGAACTTTTTCAATGCCCAGGCGGAATACCACTCGGCGCGAGAGAGGTATTTATCGTCGTGCGTCATCTTGAAGACGGCGTTGAGCAGGACGATGACGTTGCCGATGGAGCCGGCCTCCACGTCGGGTGATCGTTCGCCCTTCTTCGTCGGCTTCTCGGCAAGGGTTGAATCGGGATCGGACGTCAGATAGCTGTCGGCGCAGTCGTGCAGCAGTTTCTTGTAACCCGCATTTCCCGTCTGCTCGAAACGCGCGATGAGCGCAGGGACGACCCAGGTGTGCGGGTGCTGACCGGTGTAGGCCGAGCGCCAGCCGCCCGTGTAAGGAATGCGGCGCGGCGCGACGCCCTTCGCGAGGTCTTCCTTGGTCATCCAGTATTCCGTCGGCGCGAGCGTCGCGGGATCAGCGAAGAGGACAAATCCCTTTCCGCCCGGGCCAGGATCATGCGGTGTGGCAAGGAACGAAGCGTCGATGCTCTTCGCCAGGGCGAGCATCCGTTGCTTGAGCGCATCGGGCATCGCCGGGGCAGCCTCCGTCAAATCCACCGCCAACGACACCGGGCTTTGCGTGTAAACGTAGTCGCTCGACTTGCCTTCGCGGGTGAAAGCGAAGTCATCCGTGCCGTGCGGGATGGCACCGGTCTTGGGATTACGGCGTGATTCAAAGGCGGCAACCATCGCTTCGATGGCTTTGAGCATCTCTGGATCAGAAGTTCGTTTGTAAGCTGCCGCCCACGTGGCGATGTAGAATCCGCCGTGACGCGGGAAGTCCTTGCCGCGCCGGCTCGGAGTGACGCTGGCGATCATCGCGTGGCGCGAGAAAGATATCGCTCCCTTGTCGTGATTGATCTGATGTCGCCAGAGCGCTTGCGCGAAACGCAGGCACGCGTCGGGCGCCATATCGAACGACTTCTCCCAGTAAATCCACGGCCGGTAAAACTCGTGGATCATTCCGTTCTTCGGATCGGCGGCGGGAAACCCTCCGGGTGCGTTTGCGAGCACGTCCCAGCCGAGATGCTCACCCCAACAGTAGAAGCCGTACTTCGGCTCCTGGCAGTTCTTGAGGAAATAGTTGATCACGCGATCCGCCTCGGCCGCGTACTTCGTGTCGCCGGTGAGTTTGGTCAGCGCGTAGAAGATTTGATACAGATTCAGATCGTGATGGATGTTGGCGATGTTCTTGAACTCCTGCGGCACTCGTGCGGTCACGAGGTTGCCCACCTTGCCCGGCGGAATCTTGAACGTATCCCGCGTCAGAACGATGGGGAACAGCGGCGACTTTGGCTCCGGCAGGTTCGAGCGGCTTCGGTCAATCATCGCGTCGGCGTATCCCCGTACGATGGCGAAGAGATCCGGAGTCCCTTCTTTCGCCGGTTCTGCGGCGGATGCGCGACCTGCCGACAATAGTGCGAGGAACAATGTGCACAGCAGTCGGTAGAGCGAGTTGAGCTTGCCTCTCAAAGGAAGAAACGACGTGAGCATTGCTGGGCTACGCTAGCGCCGTTCCTCGTTCAGCGGCAAGTTTGCGCTGCGTTGAACCTGGATTTGTCGGGGAGCCAGATTTGAGTGAAGCGACGTTGCCGTGTGGAGAAGCATTCCTCCGTGGCAGGTGGCGATTTACAGCCCCAGCAGCTCGGCCGCCTCGGCCATGGTGGCGCAGGTGGCCGGGCGCGGACGGCCATGGTAATGGAAGGCCGTGAGGATGTTCATGCCTATGTCCTTCGTGGGGTCGGGAATGATGCGCACCACCCGACCTATGCCGGCGTCCGCCACCAGCGTCATCATCTTTCCCAGTTCCGCGGCGCACGCCAGATCCATGGACTCCAACTGGCTCAAATCCGACAGCAGCAGGAACCCCGGTTTCATCTCACTAAGCTGCGCCACGAAATCCTCCCGTCTGTCTTGGAAATCCGCCACCTCCACCTGCCCGCTGTAATGCACATACACCAACTGCCTCGCCCGGTTGGACGTGATCAAGATCATGGCAAACCTTTGTCCCGCCCAGCGAAGAATTCGAGGGAATATTGGCTGCCGCCGCCGAAGCGTCCGTCGGTGATGTGCGCGACATCCTTGGAAAAGGATTGGGCCATTGTGATCGCCACGCATTGCGCTGGATGGAGAAGGTTCTCCGCATCATTGGAGATCGAGTTGCCTTCATCGCGAGTTCCTCGGAATCGAACGCGACGGTTTGGCCGGTGATATGAAAGTCAGGCATCTATGGCCGGCGAAGACGATAGAAGCGATTGGAAACGCCGGACTCGAGGGGTTGCTGGAGGAGGTTTGTTAAACCGTTCGTGGATATTAGATCGCTCGAATCGGTCCACGACGTCGAACCGTTGAGTGTGTCGGCCTGTTGGAGAATCAAGCCCGGCTCCGCGGTGGTCCAACTGATAAAGCTGTTCGTCCCCGTGATCGCCAGCGAAAGCGGCGGCAGGACATCCGCCGCCGGGTTGTAAACGCCGCCGTCGTTCACAAACTGATTGCCGTCGTCGGTAATGACTCCGCCCCAGACAATCATCTCGCTGCCGGTCCACACCGCCGTGTGTAAGTTACGCACTCCCGGCGCGCCGTATCTGGCCAGCGTCGTCCAACTGTCCGTGGCGGGATTGTAGCGCGCACCGTTGTTGAAAAGATGGCCGCTGCCGTCCTTGCCACCCCAGATGATCATCTCGCTCCCTGTCCAGACCGTCGAGTGGTAGAAACGCGCGCTGGGCGCGCCATCGGTCGCCATCGGCGTCCAGGTGTTCGAAACAGGATTGTAGCGGGCACCGTCGTTGAACGCGCCGGCAAAATCAGCACCGCCCCAGATGATCATTTCACTGCCAGTCCAGATCGCGGCGTGGCCGAAGCGTCCGCCGGGTGCGCCGGCATTTGTCACCGTTGTCCATTGGTTGCTCGATGGATTGTAGCGCCCACCGCTGTTGGCGGGCAGGGAGGCGACGCCGCCCCAGATGATCATTTCGCTGCCGGTCCATACGGCTGTGTGGCTGCTGCGCGCAACGGGCGAGCCCGTGAACGGCAACCTTGTCCAGCGATCCACCGTGGGATCGTAGCGGCTGCCGTCGCTCAATGTGGTGTTCCCGCCAAATCCGCCCCAGACGATCATCTCGCTGCCCGTCCAGATCGCGGTGTGATTCCCCCGCGGGCCGGGCGCGTCGTTGCCGTTGGTGTTGACCAGGCTCCAACTGCTGTTGGTCGGGTTGTATCGCGCTCCACTGCCGAGGGTGTCCTGCGGGGCGATGCCATAGCCGCCCCACACAATCATTTCCGTGCCCGTCCATACCGCCGTGTGCAAATACCGGCCGGCAACGCCGCTCGTGGCAATCACCGACGTCCACGTTTCAGAAACCGGATCGTATCGGCCCCCATCTTTCAGATAAGAAGGGTTCGTGAGGACGACTCCGCCCCAAACGATCATCTCGTTCCCGGTCCACACGGCCGTGTGATACTCGCGTTCGCCCGGGGCACCAGTCGTCGCCACCGCCGTCCAGGCGTTCGACGACGCCGCCGGCGCCGCCAGCGTGGTCAAGATCAAGACGGCCAATTGCAGCAACCAGAAACTCATGCGCCTTTCCTTTGCATCAGCGGTCGCCGCCGGTCGAGAAGATAGTGGCGTCGTGCCGGAGCTGCCCGTGGCCGTCGCCGCTGAGGTGTCCGTTCCGTGAGCAGCGCGACGTCGGGGACGGAGTTCCTCCCCATTCCGATGGTCAAAACCTTCAATCGAGGCCCAGAACGATTCATCGGATGCGGCAAACCCTCAATCGGATGGCCGAAACCATGAATCGGATGCCACATACGAATGATCCGATGCCGGAAACTGTGAATCGGAGGTGGAAAATGATTGATCGGATACCGAAAACGATCAATCGGATGCCGCAAACGGTGAATCGGATGCGAAAAGGGATCAATCCGATTCCGAAAATGGTGAACCGGATGCCGGAAAGGATTGACCCGATCCGGAATCTGATCGTTCCGATGCCGAAAACGGTTAATCGGATGTCAAAACCGATTGATCCAATTCCGAATCAGATGGATCGGATTGCGAGAATCCTTGAGCCGATGCCGAAAAACCTCCATCGGAAGTGGAAAATCCTTCAGCCGATACGGCAAAACCTCCAGCGAACACGACAGAACCGTCAGCGGATGTGGCAAACCCATCAGCGGATGTGGCAAACCCATCAGCGGATGTGGCAAACCCGTC
>DATDFH010000386.1:0-6494 GCA_036522715.1 Verrucomicrobiia bacterium | reverse complement strand
GGCGTTGAGCACGGCGAGAATTCCCTTGCGAGACTGGAAATACGCGCGGCCGCCATCGATCATCGGCGTGCAGCGCGCGCCCGTGCCCTGCGTGTCTTCAAAGGCGTCGTCAATCGGCACACTCCAGAGTTGCTTGCCGGTCTTGGCGTCGTAGGCCGCGGCGGTTTCCTTGTCGCCGACTTTCTCCGTCAGGAACACGCGTCCGCCCGAAACCACCGGCGACGCGACGCCTTCGCCGACCTTCACCTTCCACGCTGGCGCGAGATCGGCCGCGAGCTTCGTCGGCACAGGCCAGTCGGCGGGAACGTGGCCATCACCCGTCGGCCCGCGCCAACGCGCCCAGTCGGCAGCGAGCGAGGCAAAGTTCAACGTGATCACGAGCGCTGGCGCGACAAGGAGTTTGGAGAAACGAAACATGGCGGCGAATTCAGCCCGAACGCCCGCGCCGGTCAAGCTGGAATCAGGCGCGGCAAAATGTGCGTGCGTTCGCGGAGCACGCTGCCTAACGTCGCGACTCTTTTATGGCGACGATCAAACCGTTTCCCGCGCTGCGCCCGACGCCCGAACTGGCCGCGCGCATCTGTGAGCTTCCCTACGACGTGATGTCGTCGGAGGAAGCACGCGACATCGCCGCGGGCAATCCGCTGAGTTTCCTCCACGTCAGCAAACCCGAGATCGACCTCCCGCCCGGCACCGATCTCTACGCGCCGCAAGTTTACGCGAAAGGTAAAGAGAACTTCGCGAAACTCATCGACGACGGCGCGCTGGTTCAGGACGTGCAGCCGTGCTTCTACCTCTACCGGCAGATCATGGGCGCGCATTCGCAGGTCGGTCTCGTAGCGGCGGCGAGTTGCGAGGAATACCTCAAGGGAATCATCAAGAAGCACGAGCTTACACGGCCAGACAAGGAGGACGACCGCGTGCGGCACATCGAGGCTTTGAATTCGCAGACCGGCCCGGTGTTCCTCACGTACCGCGCGCAAACGGCGCTCGATGAATTCGTCTCGAAGAAGACCTCCGAGTCGCCTGCGGTCGATTTCACCGCCAAGGATGGCGTGCGGCACACGGCGTGGAGGGTGGGCGATGCGGCCGGGACCAAATTGATCGAGTCGGAGTTCGCGAAAATTCCGTTCCTCTACATCGCCGACGGACACCATCGCAGCGCGGCGGCGGCGCGCGTTTTTCAGGCGAGGAAGGGGCAGGGGAGCAGCGCGTGGTTTCTCACGGTGATCTTTCCGCACAACCAGATGCAGATTCTCCCGTACAATCGCGTGCTCAAGGATCTCAACGGCCTCACGCCCGAGACGCTATTGCAGAAGCTCGACGCGGTGTTCGTCATCAAGCTTGGCGGTGCACCGAAGCCGACGCGCAAGCATGAACTGGCGTTGTTCCTCGGCGGCAAGTGGCGCACGCTGCATTTCCGTCCGCAGTTCGCTTCGACCACCGACCCTATCGAGAAGCTCGACGTGACACTGCTTCAAAAGTTCGTGCTCGATCCGATTTTCGGAATCGATGACCCGCGCACGAGCAAGCGGATCAACTTCGTCGGCGGCATTCGCGGCACGGCGGAGTTGGAGAAGCTCGTCAACAGCGGCGATTATGCGTGCGCCTTCAGCATGTTCCCGACGAGCATCGAAGACCTCATGACCATCGCCGATGCAGGCGGAATCATGCCGCCCAAGAGCACGTGGTTTGAGCCGAAGCTCCGCGACGCGATGTTTTGTCACATGATTGCGTGACGCGTAACGAGTGACGCGTAATCCGGGAGGGGCGCGGCGATTCAGCCTTTTGCGGATCGTGCCTTGCTCGTTACTTCTTCCCCATCGGTGTCCCTCCGTGCTTAAACTCTCCGCGGCTTGAAGGACCGCCTCCAGCGCAGTGTGCGCGTGACGTTGACCGGGCTGCTGGTGAACACCGCGCTGGCCGTGGGCAAGACCGCCGCGGGCGTGGTGGGTCATTCGCACGCGCTCATCGCGGATGGCGTCGAATCGCTGGCCGACATCCTCAGCTCGCTCGTCGTGTGGCGCGGCATGGTCGTCGCGTCGGCGCCAGCGGACGAGGATCATCCCTACGGCCACGGCAAGGCCGAGCCAATGGCCGCTGCGTTTGTCGCTTCGATGCTGCTCTTCGCGGCACTGTGGATCGCGGTGCAGGCGGTGCGTGAAATCCTCCGGCCGCATTCGCTCCCCGCGCCCTTCACGCTCGTCGTGCTCATCGTGGTCGTGGTGGTGAAGGAAACGTTGTTCCGTCTGGTATTCAAGGAAGGCAGTGACATCGAAAGTTCCGCCGTGAAGAGCGACGCATGGCATCACCGCAGCGACGCCATCACGTCGCTGTGCGCCGGCATCGGCATCACGGTGGCATTGATTGGCGGCAAGGGCTACGAAGCGGCCGATGACGTGGCGGCGTTGCTGGCGTCGTTCATCATCGGATGGAATGGCTGGCGGTTGCTGCTCCCGGCAATGGATGAACTGATGGACGTTGCTCCCGATCCGGCGCTCGTCGAAACAATCCGCGCGACCGCAGCGGCGGTTGATGGCGTGCAGCTCGTCGAGAAATGTCTCGTGCGCAAGGCGGGTTATCATCACTTCGTGGAGATGCACATCGAGGTCGATCCGCAGATGCCGGTCGTGCGCGCGCACTCAATCGCGCACGACGTCAAGGACCGCGTGCGTGTGAAAGTCCCTGCCGTGCGTGACGTACTCGTGCACATCGAGCCGGCGTCATCGGGCGGGAGATGAACTCAAGCCGGCCGTGGTGTGCTGGCGAAGCCGAAGGCTCTCAGGAACGTTTCCGTCGGCGCATGGATGCGCACGTGTCGCCGCGTGAACGGATCGGTGTATTCCAATGCCACGGCGCGCAACGCGAGAGGAAAGGCATCCTGATTCCAACGCACGGACGCATCCTTCCGCGCGTCGCCATACAGATCGTCGCCGACGATGCGGAGGCCCGCCGCGAGCAGGTGGACGCGGATTTGATGCGTGCGGCCGGTGACGGGGCGAGCTTCAACGAGGGACATTCGTTCCCCGCGTTGGACGACACGGAAAGACGTCTCGGCTTCCTTTCCCTCGCGTTCGTCCAAACGCATCTTGCCGACGTGGTTGGGATCGGGTGCGAGTTCCGCGCGGCAGGTCCACTCAGCTTCTTTCGGCGTGCCGTGGATTACGGCGAGATAGGTCTTGTTCATCCGCCGGCCCTCGAAGAGGTCGCCATAGGAGTCCACGCCGCCGATGCTTTTGGCGAAGAGCAGCACGCCGCTGGTGTCCGCGTCAAGACGGTGGACGTGGCGGAGGAACTTGAGATTTCGCGAGCGCGCCCAGAAATCGCCTCCTGCGATCGAGGACGTGATCGCCGCCTGCAAGTTGCGCCCGGTGCGCTGCCACGAGAAGGGCACGAGCAACCAGCCGGGCGGCTTGTCGATGGCGATGACCGAGCGGTCCTCGTAGAGAATGGGCATCTGCACCACGTGCTTCTTCTCGCCGAGTTCGATGTAGTCCGGTTTGCCCACGCGCGGAGGATACGATGCGGCGCCACGGCGGGAAGTGCGAATGCGCCGGCCACTTTCTGCTTTTCAGCGAGGCCCGATGCCGCATCATGCGCCGCCTGATTTTGAAACTATGAAGATTGTTCTCGCATACTCCGGCGGCCTCGACACCTCGGTGCTGCTCTCGTGGATCAAGGAAAAATACAACGCCGAGATGATCGCGTTCTGCGCCGACATCGGCCAGGAGGAGGAACTCCACGGCCTCGAAAAGAAGGCGCGCAACACCGGCGCGTCGAAGATCTACATCGACGACCTCCAGGAGGAATTCGCCACCGACTTCATCTATCCGATGATTCACGCGAGCGCGATTTACGAGGGGCAATACTTTCTCGGCACGAGCATCGCGCGGCCGCTCATCGCCAAGCGCATGGTCGAGATTGCGAAGAAGGAAAAGGCCGATGCCATCGCCCACGGCGCGACCGGCAAGGGCAACGACCAGGTGCGCTTCGAGCTCACCGCCGCCGCCCTCGCGCCCGACTTGCAGGTCATCGCCCCGTGGCGCGACGAACGGTATCGCAACGAGTTTCCCGGCCGGCAGGAGATGATTGATTACTGCGACCGCCACAAGATTCCCGTGCAGGCCAGCGCGAAGAAGCCGTTCTCGATGGACCGCAATCTCCTGCACATCTCCTACGAGGCGGGTATTCTCGAAGACCCGTGGTTCGATGCCGGCGAGGCGAAGTATCGCGGCTATTTCAACACGCTCTCCGTGTTCCCTGAAGATGCGCCGAACAAACCGGAGTTCGTCACGCTGGATTTCGCGCGGGGCAATTGCGTGGCCGTGAACGGCGAGAAACTTTCGCCACTCGGCGTGATGAAGACGTTGAACAAATTCGGCGGCAAACACGGCGTCGGGCGCGTGGACATGGTGGAGAACCGTTACGTTGGGATGAAATCGCGCGGCGTATATGAGACGCCGGGCGGCGCGATTTTGCATTTCGCGCATCGGCAGATGGAGACGCTCACGATGGACCGCGAGGTCATGCATCTGCGCGACTCGCTCATCCCGCGCTACGCGGAGCTGGTGTATTACGGCTACTGGTTCGCGCCGGAGCGACTGGCGTTGCAGGCGCTCGTGACCGAGAGCCAGAAGAACGTGACCGGCACCGTGCGCGTGAAACTTTACAAGGGCAACATCATGGTCGCGGGCCGCAAATCCCCGGTGAGCCTCTACAACCCGCACATCGCCACGATGGAAGCCGACCCGACCAAAGCCTACAACCAGGACGACGCCACCGGCTTTATCCGGCTCAACGCGCTGCGCCTGAAAGTCGCGGCGAAGGTGCAGAGGAAGAAGTGAATCCATGGCGATTCGCAGACACTGAACATTATCATGAGAACGGTTGCCCAATACGCGTTTGAGGGAGCTGCGAAAAACAGCGATGAGGCGAAGCAACTATTTGAAGAATCCTGTCAGGCGGTTGAATCTTGGCTGGCAGACAAAGGGGAACTCGATACACACGCCAAGACGCTCCACCTTGAAGATGGAAGGACTGCTGACTGCGAGATAGTCCGAACGACTTGTACTTCGGGCGCAACTGCAAAATGGACTTTGGCCGAAAACTCGGGGGCATCACGATTTTCGACAACGCTCGAACTGGCAAACGCCCGAGAAGAGGTAGCATTGTCCTGTGTTCTTTCTACGGGATTCATTGACGCGGCCATTGCGCCGCGGCCCTTCACTGCCCGATGTCCAAAGGTATTGCGGGACATTCTTGGTCTGCGACCCGGTTGGCGCATTGGCGTCACAGATGTTCCAAGCCGTGCAGTTAAGTGTTCGGACGCGGCGCAAGTCGGTGAGCTTGTTGGTGAGCTTCTTTCCCCAGACAGGGCACTCCCGATTATTGTCGTAGCGAGCTGCGACGGGTTTTTGCTGCATCCGAACCTCGTGGATGTGCTTTGCAGTGACATTTGCGGATTGGGAATCGTTGCCCAACTCAATGACACCGCCGCTTGGGAACTCACCAAGAAAGTGGGTAAGGAGTGGTCGTGCTACAACGGCGCGATACGAATTTATTGGCCGCATCTCGACACTCAATCGAACCCGCGTAACCATCCGCTCTGGACGAGTGAGCGTTTGATGCAGAGAGCCGAAGGCACGGAGCATGCGTCGCGTCGGATTCGCAATTCGTTGCGAAAGCGCTTGTTCTCAATATCGGCCTTTGCGGTCGAACCGCCTCCGCTGTTTGGGCGCATCGAAAGCGAACGCGCCCGGCGTCTTTTTCAAGCGAGAGCCGAGTTCGCAACGACCGCAGGGGAATACAAGGAACTAGCGCAAGAATATGCCACGGAGAATGACGGGTTGCGGCAACAACTTCAACAAGAGCGAGAAAGGGTCAGGCAACTGCGTGAGGACTTGTATCGGATTCAACTGACAAATGCTTGGGCGGATACAGAAGAGGAAATTGCTCCGGTCGAGGACACGCCGCCGGATTCTGTAGGAGATGCAGTTGAAAGAGCGAAGCGGGATTATGCACAGCAGTTAACTTTCGGCGATGATGTCGCTGACGGCGTTCAAAGTCTCGCCCGGAACGCTGGGCCTCCCGACAAGATTCTTGAGTATCTTCGAGTGCTCGCAATAATGGTTGACCAACGCAGAGGCGAAGGACTTGGCGAGAACCCCATTCAATGGCTGCAAAAGAACGGAGTCAGTGCGAGCACGGAATCTGAAATGATTCAAAACAACCGAGATGAAATGAAGAAGCGCACATGGCACGACGGGAGGAATCAGAGGAAGTTTTTGACGCATCTAAAGCCGTCGGAGGCAGCTCATCCCGACCGTTGCGTGCGAATCTATTTTGATTGGGATGACGCGTCCGCTAAGATCGTCGTTGGTTGGGTCGGACGACATCCTTAACGAAGTTGCTGCGGCTCCCCGCGCATTCGCTGTCTGAATTCGCGGATTCCGGTTCAACTCCTCCGATTCACTTCGGCGGTTGTTGTTCCGGTC
>DATDFH010000385.1:0-3884 GCA_036522715.1 Verrucomicrobiia bacterium | reverse complement strand
GCCGTCAGGCTAGCCGCGGCGGCGCGTGCGCCAACCAAATTCTGTTTGCGCCGCCCTGCCCGGCCGGAAGATATTTGGCCATGCGCGACCGCGCGCTCATCGTCATTTCGGTTGTCTTGAATCTCGCCCTGGGCGTCACGGCGTTGGTGCTGTGGCGGCAACGGCCGGACACCCGCGATCTTCCCGCCCGCCCGCTCCGGCACGCCGACGCCTCGACGACCAACCAGCCCAAGACTCGCGTCGTCGTCCGCCGGCAATTTTTCAACTGGACCGAGGTCGAGTCGGACGATTATCGCACCTACATCGCCAACCTGCGCGACATCGGCTGTCCGGAGAAAACCATCCGCGACATTGTCGTGGCGGACATCAACGAAGTCTTTGAACGTCGGCGCCTGCGCGAAATCATCCCCGATGATCCCGCGTGGTGGAAAGGCAACCCCGGAGCCGAGGTCGCGCAGTCCATCGCCCGCAAGCAAGCCGCACTCGACGGTGAACGCCGTGCGTTGCTCACCGAGTTGCTCGGTTCCACCTGGGAACCCCCGCGCTCGCAACTGGGCGCGATGATCTTCCTGACCGGCCCGGTGCTCGGCGCTCTGCCTGCGGAAACCAAGCTCGCGGTTCAGGACATAGTCGCGCGCTCGATCGAACGCGAGAACCAGGCCCGGCGCGAGAAGCCGGACGAAATCAATCCCGCCGCAGAGGCTAGGCGCCGCCAGCAGACGCGCGAGGAACTGGCCAAGGTGCTCACGCCCCAGCAGCTCGAAGAATATCTGCTGCGCTGGTCGCAGAATTCCGCGCAACTGCGCGCCCAACTAAGAGGCGTGGAGGTCGAGCCTGATGAATTCCGCGCCTTGTTCCGCGCCACCGACGCGCTTGAACAGGAGCTTCAGCTTCAATCCGCCACGAGCGCCGAGGCCGTGCGGAAGCAACAGGAGCGATTGCAGCAACGGATTGATGATGCCTTCAAACTGACGCTGGACACCAACCGCTATGCGCAGATGAAACACAACCAGGACACCGTCTGGGTGCAGACGCGCGAGCTGGCCGCCAAAATCCAGGCGCCGCCCGAACTGGTGCAGCCGCTCTACGAACTCACGCGCGCCGGCGAGGAGGAAATCCGCCGCATCCGCGAGGACAAGACGCTCACAACCGCCGAGCAGGAAGAGGCGTTGGCCGCGATCTCACGCGACCAGGCGGACACGCTCCGCGAATTGCTCGGCGAAGAGGGCTACCGGAAATACAAGGAGGCGAAGGAAGGGCAGAAGTTTTGAGTTTCAAAGCGAACGCCTCCCCAAAGGTTCGCCGACGCCAGAGAAAATCTTCTCCAACGCGGCGATGAACTTGGCAGCCAGCGCCGGGTTCCAGGGAGCAATTTGAGCGTCGATCTTGAACTGGAAGGCCAGCAAGTGATTGAAGGCAGCGATCGTGTCGCCCCGGTCGAACGACGAAATGGCTGCACTCAGGCTGGCGAACAAAGGCTTTTTGTTGCGGGTGCCCAAGTCGGCTTCATCCACCAAACGCATCAGTTGACCGACGGCTCCGGCCGGCGAAATAACTTCCAATCGTATTTCGGCTGTCGCGCTGTCGCGGTCATCGGTCACGACGAGCCGTAGTGCGTGCCCGCCCACCAAAAAGAGATTCGTGGAGAGCGCGCCGCCGGCGAGCGCGTTGGTCCCGGCGTCAACGTACCAGGAGAATTGCAGGGGACCGTTGCCCGCGTCCGACGACTGCGAGCCGTCGAGAACGACGCTAGCGTTGACGCCGTTGGGTGAGAGGACGAAGAGGTTGGTTTCGCCGGGCAGAATTGAAAAAAGCGGGGATACGCTGGCGACCGCGATGGGCGCATCATTGACGTAAAGTTTGAATACCGTCCCGTAATCCGAGGTGCCGCCGGAGGACGTGGTCCCGTAGAGCGTGGTGCCCGACAGCACCAGTTCGGCGAAGGGATACGCACCGTCGCCGCGGTTGAAGTTCTTGAGTAAGCGGTAGCCTGTGCCGTCGGTGTTTATCTGGAACACGGTCCCATACCTTGAGTTCCCGCCTTGGGCGGTTGTCCCATAGAGCGTGCTGTCGGACACGAGCAGAGTCGCGGAGGGAGTTGCCCCATCGCTGCCCTTAAAGCTCTTGAACACGGTGAAGCCCGTACCGTCGGTGTTCACTCTGAACAGCGCGCCTTGGCCCGAGAGGCCGCCTACTTGCGTCGACCCGTAAAGAGTGCTGTTGGACAACGCGACACCCGCATACGGACTCAGTCCATCGCTGTTGGTTTCCGGCGGGTGGTAGTAACCCGGACCGATGAAATACTTGAGTACCTTGTAGTCGCTGCCATCGGTATTGAGCCTGAACACGGTCCCACGTGCGGGAAGGTTGATGCGCGACCCGTAAGTCGTGCCGTAGAGCACGGCGCCCGACGACACCAAACCCGCAACGGTAAATTCATCGCTGCCGTCGAACTCCTTGAGCGAGGCGAAACCCGTGCCATCGGTGTTCACCTTGAAGACCGTCCCGTGATTCGAACTGCCACCCAAAAGGGTTGTTCCGTAGAGTGTGCCCTCAGACAAGACCAAGCCTCCGGGTGATGTCCCGTCGCCGCGGGTGAAGTCCTTGAGCACGGTGAAGGCCGCGCCGTCCGTGTTGATCCGAAACACCGTGCCGGCACCCCATAGGCCGCCATCGCGAGTTGTTCCGTAGAGGCTTTGGCCTGAAAGCACCAAACCCGCTCCGGGCCGCGCACCCTCGGTGCCGTTGAAGTTCTTCAGGACAGTGAAGCCCGTGCCGTCCGTGTTCAGCTTGAAGACCGTCCCATCATCTGAACTTCCGCCGTGGATGGTCGTCCCGTAGAGCGTGTGACCGGACAACACGAGTTTGCATTCGGGATCGTCCCCGTCTCCGACAGTGAAGGACTTGAGCACAACGTGGGTCCCGGCCTTGGTCACGCCCCCAACCACGCTCGTCGCCGCGACGACCGTGCAAAACATCCACGGTTGGAGCAATGTTCCAAAACGTTTCATGAAATTCATTTAGGGGTTTTTCCGACGGCATTGACACACTGAACGGAGAGTCTGTCAACAACCGCAGGTCAGACACTCACGGCGTCGTAACGCGATAGAAACGATTCGTGACGCTTGCCGGGACGATGTTCGTCACCGACAACACGCGGGCGAACGCGGGCGCAGGGAGATTGGTCCAGTTCGTCCACGAACCGCTGCTCAGCGAGTCGCGGAAGCTCACGGTGTACGTCCGCGCGGCGGCAGCGCTGAAGCGGAGGATGAACTGATTCGTGTTTCGTCGCACATCGCACACGACGAAGAAGCTGTTCGCATTGCGCGGGTCGGTGTCGCTGCGGAATTCTTCGAGGTTCGAGCGGCCATCGGAGTCGGCGTCCAGCGCGGCATCGGCGGCGTTGTTCGGATCGAAGCCGTGCTGGATTTCCCATGTGTCTGGAATGCCGTCCCCGTCGCTGTCCAGCGGCGTGAACTCGAACTGGCGGACGATCACCTCGACCTCCTGATTGTTGGCCGGCGCGCTGCCTTCGTAGAGCCACAGGTTCATCCGCAGATTTTCGTCGCCGCTCGGCGGAACGGTGAGCGAGTAGGTCCACTGACTGACGAGATTCGTCGGTGCGGGGTTGGTGGATTGGAGGCCGCGCGAGCTTTGGAAGTTCACCCGATTCGTGCGCCAGTCGAATGTGTGCGTGGACGCCACGAGGCCGGTGGGCATCGCGTAGCGCACGAGGTGGCCGTTCGTGTCGAAAGGTTGCACGACAAACTGCGCGTTGTTCGTGTCGGCGGCATTGCCCCAGCGCGAGAACTCGTGATCGATTTCGCGATGGTCGAACGCCGCGTCGTCACTCCACGTAAACAGGCCAAGCACGACGTTGCGGT